>JBGPSO010000094.1:0-6417 GCA_041490145.1 Atribacterota bacterium | reverse complement strand
TTAAAAAATAATAATCCTTTTCCCTTACCAATAAAATCTACTGCTAATCTTCCCTCTTCATCAATAATTTTAGTTTTAGCAAATTGAATTATAATATTATCTACCGCTAATTGCTTTTTGGTCTGGGCATCTATATGAGGTTCATTGTTTATAAATCTTAGATATTTCATCGATTCGGGTTGAAATTTATAACTTACCGTATAATCATTATTGTAAGGAATTACTATAGAATTATTTTGCCTACCGGTCAATTTTTCATTGCTATCGGTTTCAAATTGATAATCTTGCTTCTTTATCATTTCAACATAACCCAATTTATTAGCTTCTTCTCTCAATTTGATGGTAGAGGTGTATAAATTATGAGGCGGTTCTCGGTCTTGAGTTCTCCAAAAGGGTTGAAAATCTACAAATTCATTTATATCATCTATCCTCTCTTCTTTTATGAAATTATATGCTTCTTCACTTCCTCCAATATGAACATAAATTGCTTGATGCTCTAAAGATTTACTAACAAAATAAGGTCTTGCACTTCTTACTGGTCCAACTACTTCTGCCTCCTGGTCATAATAAATGGCTAAAAATCTAGTAATTCCACCTTCTGCTAAAACTTCATACACAATATTTGCCTTATCCAAACCAGTTTGTGGTCTGGCCCCCTCTGAATTTTCAATCATAATAGAAAGAGGTCTACTCCCAAAAGGAGATTCTTTCTCTTTCGTCTCTGGTAGAGCACTAATTTCTCCCAGGTTTACTGTAGTGCCATAAGTTGCTTCAATATTCTCTACTTGTTTTTCACCCAAATTTATTTTAAGCTGTGATTCACCTGGTTCGAATATTTCTCCCTTTACTTCTTTTCTACTGGCTATAACCTGATTAAAATATTCAGTAGAAACATTTATATCCTGCCCTAAAGACTCCTTGGTTTGGACTGGCGGGACTACTGATTGAGGTTTACTTTCCACCTGAGGAGTTTTAACTTCTACCTTGGGTATACCTTCAGTTACGGTTAATTCCTCCTTTTTAATTACCTCTGTCTCTGTTTTTTCTTCCCTTATCTTAGGTGGTTCAGGAGAAACTGGAGTAACTTTTGGTTTAACTTCCAATTGAGCAACTGCTTTTTTTACAGTAGTTTCTGGTTTTTTTGATTCTGGTTGTTTTGGAGCAGGAAGTTCGATTAGGCTAACTAAGATAAGCTCTTCTTCCTTCGGGAAAGGTCTGTTAAAATCAAAAGCAATCATATTTCCAAAAGCATATAATAACATAATATTAAGTATAATTGAGATTAGAAACGATCTTCCTAAATAATTTTTTTTACTCTCTTCTAAACGTTTTGTTCTATAACTATATCTGGACATTTATTATTTACACCTTATCATATTAATTTAGAATTCTCTACTTCACCAATTAAGTTAGTGATTAGTGAATAGTCGTTAGTATATAGTTACTTGGTTAGCTGGTTTCATATTAATTCATCAACTAAATAACCAGGTAACTAATTAACCAACTAACTATTCTTATCCTAAACGCTACCCGCTCTACGCTATGCTATGTACCAAATACTATATACTATATACTAATTTATTCGCTACTTCTTTTTAGTCGGTTGAGTGGCAATGGCAATTTTATCTGCTCCTCCCTTTTTAAGTAAATCCATTACACTGATTACTTTTCCATGAAGTACATTTTTATCTGCCTCCAATACTACTATTTTTCCAGGTTCTTTTTTTAATTCTGTAGCTATACTTTCAGTAATTCTTAAAGGATCTATTAATTTTCCGTTCAAATAAATAGTATTATCTTCAGTAATAGTTATAGTAATATTTTTCGATGGCTCTACAGCAGTAAAATCTCCACTTGGTAAATTAACTTTTACTCTATTTTCTAAACTTGAAAATGTGGTAGTCAACATAAAAAATATTAATAATTGAAAGACTACATCAATTAAGGGTGTTAAATTAAAACTGGCATCTCTTTTATTCGGATGATGAAATTTCATATTCTACTTCACCGCCTTGACTAATATTATCTTGAGCAACCTCACTATGATTAATTCCCTGGCTAGTTAGAAGATCTAAAAGATCTATACAACTTGCCTCCATGTCTCTGATCAATTTATCTACTCGATGTGATAAATAATTAAAAAATACAACAGTGGGTATAGCGACCGATAATCCAAAGGCAGTGGTAAGTAAAGCTTCTGAAATTCCTCCAGCTAATGGCTGTGCTTGACCTACTCCTATTGTGGCAATTACATTAAACGCTCTAATCATACCAAAGACTGTTCCTAAAAGCCCGAGTAAAGGAGCAATGTTAGCAACTGTAGCAAGAGTGGATAAATTCTTTTCTAATTCTGGAATTTCTTGGTTAGCGCTATCTTCGATCGCTTCTTTTATTTCTTTTCGTCCCAGGCCAAATTTCATTAAGCCAGTCAACATAATCTTAGCTATAGGAGTAGGATTTTTACGACAGGAGGAAATAGCTAATTCAATACTCTCTTTTTTAACTAAATTTTTTACTCGAATAACAAATTTTTTACTTTTAGTTTTAATACTCCTTAAATAGAACATCCTTTCAAAGAAAATAGTAATTGATAATAATGAACATATTAAGATGGGGTACATTGTGATCCCACCCTTTATAAAAAATTCAAACATTAAATATTTGCCCCCTCTTTTTTATTTTTTAACATATTTTAATTCACCAATTCTCCAATTGACCAATTAATTTAGTTATCTGGTTAGTTGGTTACCTGGTTAATTAGTTTAGAAAACTAAAATTAAAAACGGAAAACGCAAAACTATAAAACCAGTTTTTTATCTTAAATCTGTTTTCTTAACCAGCTAACCAATTCTATACGCTAAACGCTATATTCTATTCTTTCTGTAATATTTCCAATCTCTCCTGAGTCTTTTCTAGATATGAACTCTGAGGAAATTTAGAAATTAAAAGTTGATAATCATTAATAGCTTTTTCTCGATTCTCTAATTTTTCCCAACAAACTGCCTTTATATATAAGATATCATCTCCATATTTTAGATTAGAATAATCCTTTAAATAATTTTCTCCGACCTGGATAGCTTTTTCGTATTCATCTTTTTTAAAATAAGAGAGGCATAGACCATACAAAGCTTCAGATAAATATTGACTATCAGGATATTCTCTGACTAATCTTTCCAAATTAATAATATTGTCTATCCATTTTTCCTCTTGTAAAGATATTTGACTTATTAAATATAAGGCTTCTGCTCTAAAATCACTCTTGGTATAGCTATTTATGAACTTTTCCAGTTCTATTTTTGCCATTTCTTTCTTCATTAAAAGATAATAGTTTTTGCCTATCCTAAATTGTGCTTCTTCAATAAATTTACTATCAGGATAAATACTTATAAGTTTTTTAAATTCCTCTATCGAGGCTTCATATTCTTTATTTTCCAGATAAGACCAAGCAATGGCATATTGAGCATTTACTGAAAAATCTGCATTAGGATACTTTTCTATAAATTGTCTATATGCTTCTTGGGCTTTTTGGTAATCCTTAAGGTTATACCATGATTCTGCGGCCATAAACTTAGCTCTTTGCGCTATAGTTAAATTTCCTTCCTTTTCCTCAACCTTATTAAAATATTCATTTGCCTTCTGGTAATTGGTTAATTTAAAATAACTCCACCCTATCCAATAGGAACTTTCCGTAACCAAAGATGAATGAGGGAAAGATTGAATAATTTTTTCAAATTCCTCAATTGCTTCTTTATATTTACTCTGATTATAATAATAATCACCTAATTTAAAATATGCTTCTTGAGAAAATTCACTCTGAGGGTAATTTTTCCTCAATTCTTCAAATGCTGAAATCTCTCCTTCTTGATCCCCTAATTCTTCAGAAGCCTTTCCTCTCCAATAAATCGCTTCAGCTGTAGATACTTTTTTAAATTCAGATAAAGCTAATTTATATTCTTTTAAATCATACAAATTTTTACCTAGCTCAAAATAAGCAGATTCAATAAGTTCATTTTGCGGATATCTCTCTATAAATTCTTGAAATTCTAAAACTGCTTTTTCTTTGTCTCCCTGAAGAGAATAAGCTAAGCCTAAATCAAAACTAGCTTTTTCTAATAAAGAATCTCCCAGCTTAAATTGTTTTAAATTCTCCAGATTTTCAATAGATTTATTATATTCTTTTAAATTAAGCCAGCAACGAGCTAATAAATACTGTGCCTCACCTTTTTTGGCATCCTCTATTCCTGATTTTGAAATTATACCTTCTAATTGCACTATAGTTTCTTCAAATTTATCTTGCTTAAATAAACTTAAACCCTCAAAATATTTTACTTCATTAACTAATTCAAATTCTGGAAAGAGAGATAACATTTTTTTAAAGACCTCTTCTGCCTCTTTATATTTATCAGATCTAAAATAAGCCTGGCCTAATAAGTAATATACCTCTCCTATCTCTTTCCCTTGCTCTTCGGGATATTTTTCAATAAATTCCTTATCTACCTTGATTACTTCTGGGTAATTTTCTGCCTTAAAATATGATTTTCCCAATTTATACCTAGCTTGTAAGGCTAAATTACTATCCGGAAAATCTTTTAACAATTTTAAAAACTCCTTGGTTGCCTCTAAATATTCCTCTAATAAATAATAACACCAGCCACTACCTAAAAGAGCGTCATCAGTATATTCATTTATCACTGAATCAGTCACTACTCGCTCATACTCCACTTGAGCTATCTTATATTCTCCCTTTTGGAAATAACATTCAGCCAATAGATATCGAGCATTAGGATAATCACTCTTTAAATTAAGGGCTTCTTTAAGTTCCCCAATTGCTACAGTATAATTTTTTAAAGAATAAAATTCATAACCTAATTTATAGTGTTCCTCTGCTTTTTCCTCTTCCCCACTAATTTTTAATGCAGTTGCTTTCTCTCTTTCTTCCAGGTATTTATCCATCTGATTAAGTTGATAATAGGAACGAGAAAGAAATTGACGGGCTTTCTCAAATTCAGGATTATAATCTAAAGATTGATTAAATTCTTTGATGGCTTTATCATATTCACCCTTCAAGTAATAATCATAACCAGTATTAAAATATTTTAAAGTCTCTCTCCCGTATTGTTTCTCCTCTAAACAATTGTTTAAAAAATGCTTAGCTGTATTGTCAAAACCATCTATCTCAATAACCTTTTCCCATTGGGAAATAGAATTATCCAAATCACCTACTTCATAATAGCTTAAGGCTAAATAATAGTGAGATTCTTTAAAATTAGGATTTTTCAAAATAACTAATTTAAAATATTGTATAGCTTCTTCAAAATTTCCCTTTTTATAAGCCAGATAACCTTTTTCGTAATTTTCATAGGTTTCTCGTCCATATTTTTTAGCCTGTTCGTTTTTTTTAATGAACCAGGGAATTTCTTTATTCTGGGGATCTATTCTTAAAACTTCTTCACATTCATCGAGAGAAAGACCTATCTCGCCCATATCATAATAGACTTGAACTAAATATAGATGAGCCTCTGATGAATCAGGATTATATTTTAGAGCAGAATTAAAATACTCGATCGCTTGTTTATGATCTTTTTTGGAATAAAAAGCATATCCTAATCTAAAATAGGCCTGAGCAGCTTTTTCATAAATACCTTTATTCTCCATTTGGTTAGCTTCTACCAATTGTATAAATTTATTTAAACTCTCTACTTCTTTAATAGTCCAATGGGTTCTATTATAAATTTCAGCCAGAAGATAATAGCCATCAGCATACTTGGGGTCTATTACTACTGCTCTTTCTCCATATTCAATTGCTTCAGCCCATAATTTCTTACTGGGATAATCAATTCCCTGATATTGGGTAATAGCCTGGTCTTTCGAGCCAAGACATTTATAATAATTACTCAAGGCCTCAAGAGAAGTAGTAGGAATTCCTCCTATTATGGCCTTATCTTGATCAGATAATTCAATATTAAGTTCTTTTAAAATAAAAAAGACTATCTTGTCTTCTAACCCCCAAATATCAGTCTTTTCTACTACAAAATCCTGAAAAGTAGTAATTTCTCCAGTTGCGACTTCATATTTTTTAAGACTTACCTTTAAATTTGAAGGTGAAGAAAAATAATAATTTCCAAAAAATATTATCTCGACCTTTAAATCCTCATTAATTTGAATTAATAAAGGTTTCTCTAACTCAGTCGAAAGGGGTAATAAGTTATATTTATAATATAAATCTTCTATATCCTGACGTGAGGAACAGGTAATAGCATCAACCTGAGAAAGGTCATTTATCAATATATCAGTCAAGCCTTTACTCAACCAATTCCACTCCGATTGTTGAGTGTGGTCATTAAAATATAAAACACTTATCTTTACATCAGAAGAGGCTTGAGCAGTCTGAACTAAAAAAGAAAAACTTATTAGGAG
>JBGPSO010000093.1:0-6424 GCA_041490145.1 Atribacterota bacterium | reverse complement strand
CGTACTTGGTCAAGTTATTATTAAGGTTTTATTACCAATCTGTGCTAGGGTAGTGTAATATTTGCATTATTCTCCGATAATTTTCACTAAAACTCTTTTACGCCTTCGGCCGTCAAATTCTCCATAAAATATTTGTTCCCAGGGTCCAAAATCTAATCTGCCCTCAGTAACTGCTACTACCACTTCCCGACCCATTATCTGCCGTTTCAGATGGGCATCTCCATTATCTTCACCGGTTCTATTATGAAGGTATTGAGAGAGGGGTTCATGGGGAGCAATTTTCTCCAGCCATCTTCGGTAATCTGTATGTAAACCCTTTTCATCATCATTTATAAAAACAGAGGCAGTAATGTGCATAGCATTAATCAGGCATAAACCTTCTTTTATTTTGCTTTCGGCTAAGGCCTCTTCCACTTGATTGCTAATATTAATAAAGGCTACCCTTTCCGGGGTATTGAACCATAGTTCTTTTTTGTAAGATTTCATAAATATTCCTTCTTTACTTACTACATAAGATAGAGAGGACACTGAAGGTACAAGTTTGAATGTTACCACAATTAGGGGTTATATTCAAGAAAATTTTAAAATCTTCTCCAAAAATCCTCTGCTTGTTCTTTCACTCTTATGGAAATCCTTTCATAATCTAAACTGGTTATTTCCTGATTTTCCATTAATATTTTTCCACCAATAATAGTAGTATCTACCATACTCCCCTCTATACCAAAAAGAATATGGAAATACGCATTATCTTTAGTAATAGGGGTGGGGGGATAGTAATTTACTACTATTAAATCAGCCACCGCTCCGGCTTGAAGAACTCCTAAAGTTTTACTAAAAAATCGATTAGCAATTTCTCGATTGTTCTGGAAAGCCATCTGAAATACTTCTTTCCAACCAGCTTGAGGATGATGTAATTCATGTTTTTGCAACAGGTTAGCTACTTTAATACTTTCAAACATATCGGCAGTATAACCATCAGTCCCCAGTCCTATAGTAATACCTTTATTAAAAGCAGCTCTAATCGGAGCAGCACCTACTGCATTTCCCATATTAGATTCAGGATTATGAATTAGATAGGTATCATTATTTTTTAAAATTTCCAATTCTTCTTCCTGGAGATGAACTCCATGAATGGCCAAAGTCCCAGGTCGTAAAATGCGAAAACGATCCAGACGACTTGCTACTCCTTTGTAACCTCGAGTTTTACTTTCGTATACATCAGCCATACCTTCAGCTACATGTATATGAAAAGGAACTTTCAAGTCATCAGCTAAAGCAGCTACTTCTGATAAAGTTTCATTTTTCAGAGTAAAAGAAGCATGAAGCCCAATCATCCCTCTTAAGTAATGGTTACCTTTTCCTTCCTGCTGTATTTTTTTTATAAATCGTTCGTTTTCTCTAATCCCAGCTAAAGCTTTTTCATGACCATCCCGGTCAGAAATCTCATAAGATAGATTAGCTCGAATACCAGTTTGACGAATTGCTTCAGTAATTATATCTAAACTACCATCGATAAGGTTACTACTGGCATGATGGTCAAAAATGGTGGTAGTTCCTTTCTTAACACAATCCAAAAGAGCATAAATGGCACTACAATATATATCTTCTTCATTTAAAGTCTTATCTAATCTCCACCATAGTTTTTCCAAAATCTCTACAAAATTTTCGGGAAGCTGATCTGTTTTAAGATCCATACCTCGAGCAAAGGTACTGTAAAGATGTATGTGAGTGTTAATCATACCTGGCATTATTATCTTACCTCGAACATCTTTATATATGACCTCAGGATATTTGGAAAGTAATTCTTCCGTCTCTCCAACAGCAACAATATCCTCTTCCTCAATTACTACTCCACCATTAGAAATAACCTGGGAATTTTCATCGAAAGTAATTACTGTTCCATTTCCGATCAGTAACATTTTTCCTCCCTCCTTTACTTATTTTCCTTCAATCATTTTTTGAGAAATTTTGTTGGCTTTTTCTACCACTTCTTCTTCATCAATATTAACTAATCGTCCATCGCTAACCACAATCTTACCATTGACTATATTAATATCCACGATTTGAGAATCCCCTGAAGTTACCAGAGCAGAAACAGAGTCTGATAGACCGCCGGTAAATCCTAATTTTTTAGTATTGATTAGAAACATATCTGCTGCTTTGCCTTCTTCTATACTTCCAATCTCAGATTGGTTAAGAATATCACGCCCTCCATTAGTAGCCATCATCAGCACTTTTTCAGCAGACATACTGGAAATACCATAAATTAAACGATGTATTAAAAGAGTTGCTTTAAGTTCCGCAATCATATTAGAGGAATCATTACTGGCACTACCATCAACCGCTAATCCTACCGGCACTCTCTTTTTCAACATATAGGGGATATTGGCTGCTCCAGAAGCCAATTTTTGGTTGGACACCGGACAATGAGCTACTCCTGTTCCGGTATCGGCTAAGAGGTCTATTTCTCTTTCGGTCAGATGTACACCATGGGCAAACCAAATATCCTTACCTAACCATCCAACTTTTTTCATATAATCCAATGGTCGCATACTAAAATTTTCCTGACAGAATTTTTCTTCATCTTTGGTCTCTGCTAAATGAGTATGACTCCTGACTTTATAACTCCGAGCCAATTTGATCGACTCTCTTAAAAGATTTTCAGTCACTGAAAAAGGAGAACAAGGTGCTAAAATTACTCTCTGCATCGCAAAAGGTCTACTATTATGAAATTTTTCAATCACTCTTTGAGAATCAGATAAAATTTCTTTTTCGGTCTGCACCACTGAATCAGGAGGTAATCCACCGTCTTTTTCACTCAGAGACATAGAACCTCTGCTTCCATGAAATCTTATCCCTATCTCTTCTGCTGCTCTAAATTCTTCATCTAGTAATTCTTTGGGTTGGCCCCGGGGGAAAACATAGAATTGGTCAACTGAGGTAGTACAACCAGTCTTTAAAAGTTCTCCCATGGCTACCAGGCTACTGTAATAAACCGCTTCCGGGGTTAAACGAGCCCAGATAGGATAGAGATACTTAAGCCAATCAAATAGCTCTACATTCTGCACCTGAGCTATATTTCTGGTTAAGGTTTGATAAAAATGATGGTGGGTATTAATCAAACCCGGGTAAAGGAAATAATCAGCACCATCGATGACCTGGTCAGTGGTAAATTCTATATCTAAAGCAATTTTATCTACTTTATTATCTTTAATTAAAAGACTGTAACCTTTTAATCTGGTCCTTTGTCTATCCATAGTTACCATCTCTTTTATATTTTTAATTAAGATAGAAGACATTTAAAAGACTCTCCTTCTTTAGAGGGGTCAGGCCTGACCCCTATTTACTATTTAACCACACTTTCAATGGCCTGGATAATCTGTTCATACCCGGTACAACGGCAGAGATTGCCCTCTAAGGTAGTTTTTATTTCCTCTCTATTAGGATGTGGATTTTTCAGGAGGAGGGCTTTAGCAGACATCAACATCCCCGGAGTACAGAAACCACACTGAACTGCCTGATAATCTATAAAGGCTTTTTGTAAAGGATCAAGCTTACCAGCCACTTCTAATCCTTCGATAGTTAATACTTCACTGCCACCTATTTGCCCGGTGAGAATTAAACAGGAAGAGACCGCCTCTCCATTTAAAATAACCGTACACGCTCCGCACTCACCTATACTACACCCTTCTTTAGTCCCGGTTAAATTTAACTGTTCTCTCAAAGTATCTATTAATCGCTCTTTAGGTCCTACTTTTAGGGTTACTTCTTCCCCATTTACATTAAGAGTTAGGTTAATTCTATTCATTTACCTTTGACTCCTTTATAACTTTTTCCAAAGACCTTTTTAACAAAATCGCCATAGTCGGTTTTTTATAAGGAGTAGACCACCTTACTCCAGTAATAGAAATCATTTCCTCACTAATTATTCTACCTATCTCTTCTAAGTCGATTTTATTTATAGATTTACCATCTATAGCTTTTTCAACTTTTGAAAGTGACTGAGGATAAGGAGTGGCTGAACCGGGAACCACTCTAGCATCTTGAAAAATACTTTTTTCATCTATTTTCACTACTAAAGCAATACTCAACCTGGCAATAGACAAAGCCTTTCTCCGGCTTATTTTCTGAAAATCAGTATAATAATGGTCACCAAGTAAAGGAATTTTTATTTTAGTTAATAATTCATTAGCTTCTATTTTAGTTTTATAGGGACCGGCTAAAAATTCTTCTAAAGGTAATACTCTTTCACTTTTTTTAGAAGTTAATACTACCTCAGCCTTTAGAGCAATTAATGGTGGTAAAAGATCTGCTGCCGGAGAAGCATTTACAAGGTTACCTCCGATAGTACCCCGGTTACGGATTTGGGTTGAGCCAATAGTTCGAGCTGTTTCAACTAAAAGTGGAAAATTATTATTAAGTAGGGGCTCATTAATTAATTTAGAATGAGTTATCAGAGAACCAATTTCTATATAATGGTCAGCTGGTCGGATAAATTTTAAGACTTCCAGGTTACTGATATCTAATAAATAGGAAATTGGTGGAAGTCGGGGACTTTTTTTATTAATATCTACTAAAAGGTCTGTTCCACCAGCCAAGACTTTAACTTTTTCTAATCTATCTAAATAATCTAAAGCTTCTTCTAATTTCTGGGTAGTAAAAAAATCATAAGCTATCACTTTTTATTCCCCCCCTTACTCAAAGAATATCCCAGCAAAACACGTTCTAAATTAAGGGGTAAGTCTCTGATTCTTCTTCTAGTCGCCTGAGCAACTGCATTAGCAATAGCAGCAGCACCCAATTCCAAAGTTGGCTCCCCAATAGATTTAGCTCCGTAAGGGCCATAAGGGTCAGGATTCTCTACAATGATGGGGGTAATTTCTGGCATATCTTTTATGGTAGGAATTAGATATTCATCAAAATTAGTATTTTTAATATAACCTTTTTCGGTTTCTAATTCCTCCATAATGCCATAACCCAAGCCCATCATTACTCCGCCATAGATCTGCCCCCTTAGACAGGCAGGGTTAATAGCTCTACCTACATCATGGGCGGCAGTAATTTTTATTACCTCAATCTGACCAGTGCCTATATCAACTTCCACTTCAGCCACCTGGCAACCATAGACATAAGTAAAATATGGTCTGCCTTGACCGGTTTCTTCGTCCCAGGAAATACCGGGAACTTTATACCAGCCATAGGCAGATAAAAATATTCCTTGTTTATGGGCTAAATCTACCGCCTGATCAAAAGAAATAATCTTTTGATCTTTATTTTTATCATATATATTCTCATTCTTAAAAACTATATTATTTGCTCTAATCTTAAATTCAGCTGCTATTATCTTGGCAAGAGTTTCTTTTAATTGATGAGCAGCATTTTTTACGGCATTACCTCCTAATAATGTACTTCGGGAAGCAACGGTAGGACCACTTTCGGGAGAGACTGAAGTATCAATCTCCATATAATTGATCCTTTTAATCTCTACTCCTAATTCCTCAGCAGCTATTTGAGTCAGAACAGTCTTTAAGCCTGCACCATTCTCGGCTAATCCACAAGAGATTAAGATACTCCCATCACGCTGAATAGCAACTATAGCCCCAGCGGCATCGGTTGCCTCAGCACCTAAGCTACAGCCACGAAAACTGATGGCCATACCGATTCCTCTTTTTTTATCTCCCGGTTGAGACCTATTATATTCAGCATACTTTTCTTTATAATTACTGACTTCAATAGCTTTACTAATTACCTCTTCCAGGCTCACCTGGTGATTATCCAGTTTCTGCCCACTGGCGGTTATAGAGTTATTATGATAGATATTTTTTAAACGTAGCTCCAAGGGGGTCATCTTTAGTTCTTCAGCCAGTTCATCCATTAATGATTCCTGGGCAAAGACAATCTGTGGTGAACCATAACCTCTCATCGCCCCGGTATATACATTATTGGTGTAATATCCATAAGTATCTGTCTTCACATTAGGTAATTCATAGGGACCGGTTGCCTGAACCACTGAACGCCAGGTTACAAAGGGAGTCTGGCAGGCATAAGCCCCGCTATCGGCGATAGCCTTAATTTCCATAGCTATTAATTTACCTTCCTTAGTAGCGCCAACTTTGTATTTCATCTGATAAGGATGGCGTTTATAACTTTCCAGGATTGATTCAGCTCGAGTATTTACCATTTTAACTGGTCGGCCTGTTTTTAAAGCTAAAACCGTTGCTCGAGCAGCCATAGAAGAAATTACTTCATCTTTACCACCAAATGATCCACCCATATGGTTCTGAATTATTCTCACCTGGTTCAAAGGTACTTTAAGTACGCTGGCCACAGCATTTCGACAAGAAAAGGGATTTTGTACCGAACCATAGATGGTAACTAAACTATTATGTTCATAGGGCACTGCCACAACTACCTCAGGCTCAAT
>JBGPSO010000092.1:0-6465 GCA_041490145.1 Atribacterota bacterium | reverse complement strand
GGTATGTATTTTATATTGGAAAGAAAATATAGAAGCCCCGCCAGCATCCGTGCTGACGGCTAACGTAGCGGAATTAACGGCATATAACAGCGTTTACCCGATTCCGTTCCCTTCGGTCACTCCACCCATTCAGTTGTAATATTTCCCTTAAAAGTTCTGAAAGCGTCCAATAGGGGGAGCTTGTCAATTCTAAGCCCTTTGGCTTTTGCTGAAGGGCTTTTTATTTTTTATAAATATTTTTTAAAAAAAGAAGGATTTTTGATTAAAATAACGTATATAATAATATATATACAACATATCATATAAAGGAAAAGGTGGGGATGAGAGAACATCAGTGGAAGTTACTTCACTCCCATCAGATCGGGATGAGATAGGTTGCTTATTAAATCTCTGGAGTTACTACTAACCTCATAAGTAATTTAGATTAAGAAGCTATTTAAGCTGAAGATATAATTTAGCTATCAATAAAAGGAGGGGTAAAATAAAAAGAACTCCCATTTTATAGTATCGTAGAAACTTTTGGTCTGGAAGATAGATTTTATCTAGATGAGAACATCAGCTATCTTTAGCAAGGCGTTAATAGAGCTCTTTCAAGATATCCATAATCTAAAATAAGAAGAATTTTTTATAGCTTTTTGTTAGTAAAATTGAAGTTTTCAAAGAGAGAGATTATACCCTGGAAATTGGAATATGATTATTTTAGTTATATTAGAATATATTCTGGTGATTTGCTTATCAGTGATTATATTAATCCTTTTTGTACCAATATTTTTTCATCTTCAGGTAAGTAAATACAATGATTTAATTTTGTGGGCAAAAGTTAATTGGTTCTTTAATGCTATTTACTGTCATATTAAGAAAGAAGGGGATCAAGATCTGGTAATTATTTTAAAAATTTTTGGTTTACAGATTCACCTAAAAGAAGGAAGGGCAAAGAAGAAGAGAAAAGAAAAAAAATATTATTTTAAGGCATTACTTAATAAACCCTTTTTAACCAAAGCATTTCAATTTATTAAAAGAGTATTAAAGCATATTGTTCCTCAGGAATTTCGGGTAAGGTTATCCTATGGTTTTGATAATCCTGCCAATACCGGGATATTATGTGGTTTTATTGCCTTATTTTCCGCTTATTTTTCCGGGTACGATATCTGTCTTAGCCCTATCTTTGATCAGGAAATTTTAGAGGGAGAATTATTTCTAAAGGGTAGATTATTTTGTTTTGTGATTACCTATTATGTTCTGCAATTGGTTTTATCAAAAACTTTCAGGAAAACAATAAAAGAGGCAAAAAAGATTAATTAAATTTAAGGAGGTATCGATAATGAAAGAAGAAATAACCAAACAGGTAGAAATGTTATTTGAAAAGTTAAAAGATTTTATAACTTCTAAAACTGTGGTGGGAGAAGAAATAAAGATAGGAAAATTAACTTTAATCCCTATCATTGAAGTTACATTTGGTATGGGCTCAGGGACTGGTGGAGGTAAATATGCCAAAGATCAGGAAGGTTCTGGCGAAGGAATAGGTCTGGGTGTCAAAGCCAAACCATCGGCTTTTATTGTCATTAAAGATGAGGAGGTTGAATTATTGTCTTTGCGTAAGCCCGGTTCTTTAGAAAAATTGATAGAAAAATGTCCCGAGATTATGGAAAAATTTCCCTGGAAACCGGGAAAGAGGGAAGGGAAAGAAGAAAAGAAAGAATAGAAAATATATTATTTTTATAATAATCGCTACAATTGTCTTGATAATCTTTATTGCTGGTGGATTGACAAAACCCATTTATCATGATGTAGTAAAATCATAAATTATAAATGTCACATTTTTTATCATTCATGTACATTTTCAGTTTCATCACTCATGCAAAAAGTTCGAAAATCATTTTGTTGGGGAGCCAGACAATTATCAGCCCTTTATCCTTTGCTAAAGGGCTTTTATTTTTATAAATATTTTCATAGGAAAGAAGGATTTTGAATAGACTTGTAGTATGTAATAAATAATACATTGAATTACGTTTATTTAGTAAAATAAATAGAATAAAAAAGGGGGGTGATATTAAATGGGAGATAAAAATCCGAAAAAGTTGAAAAAAAAGAAAAAAGTAATTAAGAAGGTTGCTGAACAATCCAGAATCGCTACTGAAACAGTCTCAGTAAAGAAATCCAAAAAATAACCATATAAAAATAATCAAATCGTAATTTAGTAAAGAATAAGACACGTGATAAATTTGCACCTTGATTAAGTATTAAAAACAGGTGAAAGAAGGAGTTAGCATAATTGGATAAAAAATGAGTATTAGTTGGCAGTCTGAAATGTCAAGAACCAGAAATATTGGAAGCATTTTAAAATCCTTAATAAATTGAATAAAAATACCTATTACCTTACCTAAAAATGTACTTAAGACTACTTTTGTATTAGTTGGAGAAAATTTAGGATATTAATCTATTAATTCTCCTTTTATAATTTTGGTTTAAAAAGCAATTCAATAAGCACTACTTAAGATCTTGCTTTAACATTGAAGAATTAACTGCTTTAATCTAATATTTTCTGATGTCATATTCCCCTTAAAAGTTCTGAAGCTGTCCAATAGGGGGAGCCAGATGATAACCAGCCCTTTGGCCTTTTGCTGAAGGGCTTTTCTATTTTTTATGAAATTATTTTATTACAAAGAAGGATTTTTAATCTAAAGAGTCGTATGTAATAGTAAAACCCTCATTATTATTACCTAACATTTGTATATAAAATAAAAATGAAGAAAAAACTCTTAGCTTTAAAGGTAAAAAAGTAAATAGTAACATTTTTTCCTAAATTTCGTTTTATATAATAAAATATTAATAATCTTCGGATATTTTATAATTTGCAGACTATAATCATAGTTTCTTAACTCCCATCAGGTCGAGATGGGGTAAAGTATTTATGAAATACGAGGAACACTTAAATTCCCCTCATAAGTAAGCAGTTTAAGGGACTATTTAAACAGAAATTATGTTAGTTAACTTCGTGAAGTTAAGTAAATATCTTTAATAAATAAATGAAAGGAGGTAAATCTATAATGAAGAAGACACTTTACAGGTCAAAAAAAGATCATATGATTGCTGGTGTTTGTGGAGGAATTGCGGAATATTTTGATGTTGATTCTACTTTGGTCAGGTTATTAACGGTACTATTTGTCCTTTTAGGAGGCGCAGGAGTTGTTGTCTATATTATTGCCTGGATTATAATTCCCAAAAAACCTGAGCAAGTTTCTGATGATAAGTTTGATAAAAGAGAGGAGTCTAAAGAAAAGATTAAAAAAGGGGCAGAAGAAGTAGTGGAAGAAGTAAAAGAGTGAAAAGAATTTTTAAGGAAGATTGGATATAAACGTTGAAGATAGCATAAAACGTATGGCGTGTAGCGTTTATTGCAGAAAGCAGTTATATGTTTAGCAGTTGGTTCTCTGGTTAGCTGGTTGAATGAATTAGTAAATTAAAAAATTATTATTAAAATAAATGGCTAAGTATTCAAATAAAACGATCATCCACTATTTTCTAACGAATAATCAAATTGGCAAAGTGGATAATTATTAAATAATTAGAGGAGGAAATCGATGAAAAAAATTAATTATCTATTTGGTCTTTTCCTATTATTTATAGGAGTACTATTAATATTAGCTAACTTTGGAGTAATAGAAATTGTTTGGGAGAATTTATGGCCCTTGTTTTTATTAATACCCGGAATTTTATTTGAATTGAATTATTTTATTTATCGGAAGGATGCAGGTCTTCTGGTTCCAGGAGGAATACTTATTACTTATGGCCTCTTATTTTTATTCAATGTTATGTATGGTTGGCACTTAATGGAAGATTTATGGCCCATATTTCCCCTGGGAGTAGCAATAGGTCTATTCCAGCTTTTTCTTTTTGGAGGACGAGAGAAGGGACTCTTGATTCCTATAGGAATATTGGGAGCCATTTCTCTATTTTTCTTAGTTAATAATTTATTATTTGTTGATTTTAGATTTTTAGCAGGAATTTTATTAGTGGTAATTGGGATATGGGTTATCTTTAAAAAAAGTAAATCGAATAATGGAACATAAGAGTCGACGATTCTTTATCCTATTTAACATAATACCTTAAATGGTTAATTTTTTTTGAAGTAAAATTCAATTAAAAATATTTTGAAAGCAGAATTTACTTTAAGAGTTATTCCGTTTTTTAATTCCTAACAAATACTAATTACTTCTTCTAACTTATGATTTACTTTTTCAGTTTCATCACTCATACAAAAGTTGCGAAAATCGTCCTGTCTGGGAGATGACATTTCATGCCCTTTAATTTAAATGCTTAAAGGGTTTTATATATCAGAATTTAAAAGAGATATTCTTAATTGTCCATGCTTTATTCTGTATATACGAATTCTAATTTTATCCCATAAAAACACGCTTTCAGACACCAGCCTGGGGAGCCAGACAATTTCAAGCCCTTTGGCTTTAGATGAAGGGCTTTTTTATTTTTTGTAAATTATTTCATACAAAAAGAAGGATTTTTGAATAGACTTGTAGTATATAATAAACAGTGCATTTAAAAAAATTAAATAAGCGTATTTTTTATCTAAGCAGAATATCTATAATATCATTATACTAAAACAAGTACCTATATTATCTAAGATCAATCTTAAGATTAACACTTTTTCTCTATTCTAAGAGACCCATCAAGCAACACACCCTAACTATCCTACTATCAATCTTTTATCATCACTTGACCTAAAAATAAATATCTTTTTCCGTATGAAGGTAACAGGAGAGATCTTTTCTTTTGTTATATAAAGGAAAGGAGCCGAAGAGGTAAGATATCAAAAGTATTGAAACTTTCAGGCAAAAGGACTGTTACCGGACAGAACTCTGGAGAGCTTTATATAAAAAAGCACCGAAGGGGCAATTCCTAAGCTTTAGGAAAACCCATATAGAGTTTATTAAATGAAATATTTCCTAATTTCTTTAGGAAGAACCTTTCAGGTAAAAAGACAGAGTAAGAGAATAATTTAATTATTTTTTTTATACTGTCTTTTTTTATTTACTATATTATCTACATTTTATTAAGGAGGATTTATGATGAGTTATTGTTTTAAGAATTTAGTATTTGAAGGCGGAGGAGCAAAAGGTATTGCCTATCTTGGATCAATGGAGGTTTTAGAAAAAAAAGACATTTTGAAAAATATTGAAAGGATAGGAGGAGCTTCAGCTGGTGCAATAAATGCATTATTAATTGGACTTAATTATAAAGGTAACGAATTAAAAACTTTATTAATGGATTTAAATTTTAAAGATTTTTTAGATGATAGTCCGGGGTTTATGCGGGATTTTAAAAGACTTAGTAAAAAATATGGGTGGTATAAAGGGGATCGTTTTCATCGCTGGATAAAAAGTTTAGTTGAGAAAAAAACAGGCAATCCCAATTCAACGTTTGGAGAAATTTACGATATAAAGAGAGAGGAGAAATTTAAAGAAATTTATTTTATTGGAGCTAATATTTCAACTGGATTTGCAGAAGTATACTCACATGAAAATTATCCTTTGATGCCAGTTGCAGATGCAGTAAGAATTTCTATGTCTATACCATTATTTTTTGCTGCAGTAAGAAAAAATGATGGAGATGTCTGTGTGGATGGTGGGTTAATAAATAATTATCCTGTTAAATTATTTGACCGAGAAAAATATGTTCAAGTAGATCGGAGAATACCAAAATATTACAAAAAATATAATGAAAAATTAAAAGAAACAAATCATGAAAAAAATTTATGGATTTACAATAAAGAAACATTAGGTTTTAGACTCGATTCAGCAAAAGAAATAGCCGTATTTCGTAACTATAAAGAACCGGATCATAAAAAAATAGAAAGTTTATTTAATTATACTTCATGTCTTATTTCTGCTGTATTTAATATACAATCAAGTATGCATTTGCATTCAGATGATTGGAAAAGAACAATTTATGTTGATACCTTAGGAGTGAGTACGTTTGATTTTGGTATCAATAAAGAAAATAAATTAAAATTAATCGAATCAGGAAAAAATTGTACTGAGAAATATTTTGAATGGTACGATAGACTTAAAAGGCTGGTGAATAAACCCCTAATCCATTAGCTTATACATTAATTAATATAAAATAAATAGATTTCAGAAAATAACTAATCCTTTGTCGTTTTGCTGAAGAGTTTTTTATTCAAAAAAGAAGGATTTGTAAAAGATTTATCGTAGTATCTATTTAAGAAAGAATTAGTACAATCACCTGGTGCTTAATTCACTATAATAGAGATGTTTTTTAAAATTTTTATTACATAACTAAAAAATTTAAATATCCAGGAAAGGAGGAGTGAAAAATGAATACTTACTTTATGTTTGGAAAATATTCCGCTGAGTCTATAAAGGGAATAAGTGCTGAACGCACGAAAAAGGCTAATGATATTATTTTAAAACTTGGTGGTAAGATAGT
>JBGPSO010000091.1:0-6497 GCA_041490145.1 Atribacterota bacterium | reverse complement strand
TTAAATAGCTTTATACTTTCAGCAAATTCATTAAGTTTATGAGCTACCTTCTGATGGTAAAGAACCTTATCTTCCTCATCTCTAGATGGTGATGTGGTGGGATTCACTCCCCACATCAATTCCTCCGGATAGTCTTTTCGTCTTTCTTACTTCCTTATCTGTTTATGACCTTGCCTCTACGAAATATCCCGTCTATAATAGCCACTTGGTATAGGCATCTTCTGAATTGGACTAAGGTAGAGGCAGAGGAACATCCGGCAGTTCAGGTCGAGTCACCAAGACAACTGTGTTGTCTTTTGACAGCCCCCAGAAGCCACAAACGTTCCTCTGGCCATATATTTTATTTTTGCACAAAGAAAGTTATTTGACTATCCTATAATCTTTCAGATTATTCTATAGTGATGAAAGATAGTATGAAATGCTTTTTTTAATTATAGACCCCATATTGGACCTGTCCCTTATGATTGTACCTAAAACAAAAAAGGCCCCTCTTATATGCGAAATATAAAGGCCTAATTTTTCAAGGTATAATAAAAAATCTCCTGCTCTTTCACGGCAAAGGGTTTTATAAGTATTTTATATTCTATTTAATTAGTATATATTGTTTATTTATAAAATATTTTTTATTAAAGAATATCCTAAAAAATTATAACATAAATTATGATTCTTAGAATAATATTTTATACAATTGTTTTTAATATCATTTCTAAGTATTTTTCACTAATATCAATAGAATCTTTTACACAATTTTTTATCTGTCGAAGAATGTTATCATCTATGGAATTTATTATTCTTATTTCTTTATTAAAAGCCTTCTTTAATATACGAGCCTTATCATATTCATAGATGTCGCGTAATAGAAGCCATGTATCTTTTGGGAAAAAATTACATGCATTTATAAAAAAATATTGTGAATTCTTTTGACATCCAGATGGAATTTTTATTTGATAGGGAGGTTTTTCTATTGAGGTGGTTCGACAGAATAAAAATGGCTCGTTTTTCCGGGGATTATTTAACAAAACAATTAATTTTTCACCAATTTCATTATCTCTAAATACAAATTTTGTATCAAAAAGTATACAGCCCGGTTTAAGTTCTGTCATTATCTAACATCTCATAGGTTTCTTGAATAAATTTTTGTCTTACTGTGGCTTCTTCTTTGCTAATAGATTCTACAGTATCATCAAGAGCCAACATATAATCTATTTTCTCTGTTTCTCCTTTACTTTTTAAAGTTGTATACCAAGGGTTTTCCCTTAAGTGACTTATTTCGGTCATTTCTTCTGCTTTGGCAAATTTATATATTTCGGCTACTTCTTCTAAAATCCTTTTTTCACGTTTCGAGAAAACCGACAGATTTGGTTTTTGCTTGGAGCATATTTCATGCAATTTTTCTCTTTTTATAATTTCAATATATGGTTGAAATTCCTCTGAAATTATATCTCCACTTAATTTATAAAATAAACTTTTTGGAACAGGTCCCTTTTCCCAAGCATAATAATCCAAACCAGTTACTGACTTCCCAGTCTCCTTAAAGTGTGTAAAATCTAGATTAAATAATAATTTGAATATTTTGGTTTTTCCCGGATACTTGACTTTTTTTGTAAAATAAAGAATACTATTTATTAATTTTTCCTTATTTATATATTCCATAAAACATTCATTCCTTCTTAATAATTAATTTTTAAAATATTTACTTTAATTAATTGATAATACTTGATTTTATTATTAAAATTATCTAAATATTATTTAAATAATAATATAATTATTTTATATTATGGTATATAATACCACCTTTACGTAAAAATATCCTTTCTTTTTTTGAAAATTATTTTAATTTGTATTATTTCTTAATCATTTAGGAGTAGTTTTACCTACCCTACCCTTTTGGTTGATTAGGGTTATTATTTACATGAATTTATTTCTTTATTTAAACCTCTGTTTTAGTTTATTTAAGTTTAATTCAACAAGAAGATTTAATAATATTTTTTCCAAGCTTCTTTTCTTTATCTCTTATATTAATCTATAAATTTAAACACAGTTGAAAATGGTAAACTAAAAATGCACCTAAGGTGGAAAATAATAATGCACCTTTCCCTCTGTAGATATTTGGGGCCAGGCCTCAACATTTGACATACCGTAATTTCTTAAAATATTACAAAAGTGTAATAAAAATGACTATCTCCTGCCATATTCTAATCATTTGAGAAGATATTGGGAACCTGGACTTATCAGCCCCTTACGAAAAGCTAGAAAAAGTTACTGAATTATTAAGCTAGTACAACCGTCCCCTGTCACATTCGGGATGTCATTCAAGTAGTAATTCAAATTGCTGTTCCTCTACTTTTGTGCCCCATTGATCACCGGTGAATTCTTTGACCAATTTAAAACCATTTTTTTCATAGAGATGTCTTGCAGCATCAAGGCCTTTAAAAGTCCAAAGATATATGCGTTGATATTTTTTATTTCTACAAAAGTTAATAGCTTCATTTATCAGCCAATTTCCGACTCCTTTTCCACACATGACATCAGAAACGATAAACCAACGAAGATGTGCTCCTTCTTTTTCAGTATGGATACCATCGATTGTAATGGAGCCTTCCACACGTCCCCCAACTGAAGCAGTCCAAAAACCATCTTGTTTTTCGTTATATCTCCCAAGAAACTCTGAAATCTCGGTAGCTACTTTTGCTTCAAAAAAGAGTTTGAAATCCCAATATTGATGGTAGTAGGTACCATGAAGTTCTGCAACCCGACCGATCGAACCGGGAATATATCCTTTTGCTATTTTTACATCCGTCATATCCTGCCTCCTTATTTACTCTTTTATTTGATATACAATCCCTTTCCTCTCCGGGATAACTAATTCGGACATCTCACTAATAATCTCTTCTAAAACTGAAGAGACTACTTCATATCTAACTTGATAAAAGCCTCATCTCCAGAAATCTGAATGTGACAAAGAACCGTCCCCTGTCACATTTAGGAAAAATAAGATTAGAATAACCAGATGTTCTTTTGATATTACTACTGCCATCCCACACAGCGTATTGGGTTTTTTATTTTCTTCAATTATTATTTCTATCGCTTCATCAAAACCAGCGGGTAAATTATCAATATTACCATTCCAATAAATAGGGGCAGAATTGGCAACACCAATATATTCACTATTAATTCTGAATAATAGCTGATATTCGGGATATACTTGATATAACCTTTGCCAATATTTTTTTACCAATGAATCTTCACTCAAAAAAACTGGTCAGGGTTCACTGTGAAGTTTGTTAATCACATCCACCAACTTCTTATTGTCAGATTATTTTTCTATAATCACTTAAATACATCCTTAAAAACAATTACACCTAATATTCCACAGGAACCTCGGTATTTGTTAGGGTTTGTTCTTAGTATAATTTCGTAGATGCCTGGGGAAAATCCATTTTTGTAGATTTTTTGCCTAATTTACGGAATATTTTCATCCACCAATATTCTACGCTAAACTTGAAATTATTCTTTTGCCAAATCCATAAGATTAAAATCCAAATTATAATATTTAAGGCACCAAAAATTAAACACCCATTTATAGTTTGATTCCATGCAGGTATTAGATAGTTAAGTATTTTCCCAAATATCTCGGAGAGAAGCGTTTCAAATAAGTATACAGTTAAGCTTACCCTGCTAAACCATTTTATAAAAGGTATGTTGATGATTTTTTTATTTCTAAACTCAAAAGTCAACAAGAAAAATGTGATAGTCAAAATGAAAATACCTAACTCTAAGTGTGTTTTGAAATACCAAAAATAATCTGCTTTGGAGATTGTCTTCGGGAAATTCATACCACCAACCAACCCATATATAAAAAAGAAAAGGCCAATTGGGATGAAGACTTTCTTAATTAGGTTTTTCCTTTTTTTATATATCATCAGCCCTATAATAGAGGCAAATAGGCCATATGCCAGATAGGGCAATAATGGATAAGGATTTGCTATAGTGAAGCTAAGTATCGTTGCTACTAAATAATTCTTTGCCTGTATAGATTGACCTACTATGTCATAGAGGTAAATTCTTGTAAAAGAAAAGAGCATTATTACAAAACCCAGTATCCCTAACATCCAGTAATTTCTTTTTTCTTTTTCAAACCCTTTATTTCTAAACAAAAAGAATAATAATGATGTTACAATTATCAGGTTTAACCCTATTGTTGATAAAGAAGAGCCATCAAAGAATTTAGTTATACGGGGGAAGGTTAGTTGCATATTCCTGATTGAACTTGCCACTACAGTCATATCCGGCTGATTGTTGATAAAATCAACATTCCATCTACCAAGAAAAATATTCAGTATATAATGAATTATTATATAAATACCTCCGGCAATGAATAAGAAATTAGCATGTTTTAGATTGCCCAGCATTTCGATTCTTCCGGAAAACATGATTGTATTAACAATTCCAGAGTAGAATATTAGTAAACCTCCCCACAACACCAAGAGGCTAATAATTACAATAATTATTGGCGGATTATTAAAATCAATTTTGTGGATATTTGCAAAATTATAAACCGAGGTGTGAAAAAATACGACCAGGATTAAAGATATCCCTCTTAAAAAATCTAATGAATCTATTCTTTTATGCATCTTCCCTTCCTATATTACATTTAATTCTAATAAGTTTATTTGATCTTTTATTCAATAAGGGCTTGCAAAATATAACCTTAACTTCTGGCTCAACACAGTGGTGCTTTGAAAATACTTTTTTTAATTTTTGTATCAATTGTGCTTTGATTTTTTCTTTATTTGAACCTTTCTTTAATTGGATCCTTAATATAATATCTGTGTAACTAACTTGTGTTGCCTGATATTCCTCAATGTCTTCTGAAGTAGAAATTATTGTTCTGCTGATGTAATCTTGGAATATAAATTGAGGTTCTTTTGTATCTGTTCTCAATCCCCAAAACATATCATCTGCTCTTCCCTGAATCTGTTTAATCACTCTAAAATTTGAACCACAACTGCATTTTTTCTTGCTTATGGTGATTATGTCATTAAGCTCGAATCTTATTATTGGTTGTGATTTTTTATGTAGGTCGGTAACTAAGAGTTTATGACATGGCTCACCGTCTTTTGTTAGTAATCCCCTATCATTAAGGAGTTCAAAAAAAACCATATCCTCATTAATGTGCAGATTACCATGTCTACAGGTTAAAGCATAATATCCTTCACTACCTTGATAGACTTCATGAACCTTACACTTGAAATTTTTTTCTAAATATTCCTTAACCTCCGGGTAGAGAACCTCAGCATAAGAATATAGTAATTTTGGGCTTATTTTTAGTCTTCTTTTTGCCAGTTCTGTTGCCAATATTTTCAACATGCTTGGCGGTGCAGACACAACGTTTGGATTCAGTTTTTCAAGCTGTTCTATTATTTTTTCCATGGGCTGTAACTGGTTTATATAAGTCAGTTTGTTTCCTGATCGATTGTAGTTAAATGCCGGTGTACTTACTCTTAATATAAATGCACAATTTAGTTTTTCTCCTATTGGCAAAACCAATCTTGAAGCATACATTGCTTTGATGTAATTCTCTTCTTTTTTTGTGGTGATAACAATACCTTTGTTACCGCTTGTTCCGGAAGACATACCTATATTAATGCCATTGAATCTTGTGGAGAAGTCTCTAGTTTTTTCAACATTCAAAGCAAAATGGATTAAATCATCCTTATTTAGTCCCAAGGTGTTATATTCAGTTAAATTATCCATCATTATTTTTTTGTTGACTATTGGCAAAGATGAAAATTTGTTTATATCGTACTTATGGTAATGTTCTTTAAAGAATTTTGAATGTTCAACAGCATACCTTGCAATTTCTTTTGTTTTCTTTCCTTGATATTTCTTTATATTTTTTTCAGACCAAAACCTAAAACGATATTTTGATAAGATATAAAAAATGAGTGGAAATTTTGTTTCAAATTCCATTTTAGACCAACGCCTCCTTCCCATTTTTGTCTTTATCTGGGGTCAGGCTTCACAACTTCACATTTTTATCAATCTCCATACTCGATATGATCATGAAATCATTTTCCTTATATCTTCCATTTAACACATTGATTACCGTTGAACTTTCGATTTCATGCAGGTTGGCTATTTCTTTGTTCGATAAATTTGTAAAACTAATAAGAAATTTAATGTATAGCTTTCTAATAGCTGATATACTTTTAGACCTTGTATTCCCTTTTATTTCATCCATTTTTATTTCAGTGACTTCTTCAATGATTTGTGAACTTGTGAAGCCTGCCCCACTATCCAGAATAAAATGGGATGTGTCCCTATTTATTATTAAAGGAAAATAGTGCTACCTCAAAGGTTTCATCATCATAATCTAAACAAGCCGCATCCCCCACACTAAAGGTTATATCATATTTCAATTCTTTACTGATTCTTCTGGCTTGTGCTATCATGGCTTCCGATAAATCTAAGCCTTCTATCAAATGGTAACCAAG
>JBGPSO010000090.1:0-6501 GCA_041490145.1 Atribacterota bacterium | reverse complement strand
TTACCACTGGATACGCAGTTAAAATTTATAAGACTTATGGGAATACTGCCATTGAAAAACTAAAAGAAAATCCGTACCAATTAGTTGATGATGTTTTCGGCATCGGATTTAAAATTGCTGATCGTATCGCTCAGAATTTAGGCATCGAACCTGCTTCTCCCGCGAGAATAAAGGCTGGGATTAAATACATTTTAAATGAATTTACCAATCAAGGTCATTGTTATGGGATTATTAATGAAATAATTGATAAGAGTAGCGAATTATTAGAGGTTGAGAAATTATTAGTTGAAAAAACTTTAGATGTTTTAAAAAATAACCAGGAGATTATTTTACAAGAAGATAGGGTATGGTTGCCCTTTTATTATTTTGCAGAATTAGGAGTAAGTAAGAAATTAATTGAATTAGTTAGATTTCCTCAACAACTGATTAATTTAGATGTACCAAAAAAAATAAAATATTTAGAAAAAAAATATGATATTTCTTTTGCAGAAGAGCAAAAAGAGGCGATTGAAAAAGTCCTCTTAAATCGGGTATTGGTGTTAACTGGTGGTCCTGGAACGGGAAAAACTACTACTGTTTTAGGACTTATTGAACTTTTTGAGGAATTAAAATTAAAAATAATCTTAGCCGCACCTACTGGTAGAGCGGCAAAAAAATTAAGTGAAACTACCGGTCGGAAAGCAAAGACTATTCATAGATTATTAGAATATAGTCCTAAGAGGGGAATCTTTACCAAAAATTCAGAAAACCCTATTAAGGCCGAGGTAATAATTTTGGATGAAGTCTCTATGATAGATATTTTATTAATGAATAATCTTTTAAAAGCAGTTCTTCCCGGTAGCTTATTAATTTTAATTGGTGATGTAGATCAGCTACCTTCTGTAGGACCAGGCAATCTTTTAAAAGATATTATCGATTCTGAAACTATTCCGGTGGTGAGATTGACTAAAATATTTAGACAAGACAGGAGAAGCCTAATTATTGTAAATGCTCACCGAGTTAATGAGGGGAAATATCCGATTATTAAAGGAGAGAGAGAAAGAGATTTTTATTTTATAGAAGAAGAGGACCCTCAGATTGCTGCTCAAAAGATAATCAACCTTTGTACTGTTCGTCTTCCCTCAAAATATAAAATAGACCCGGTAAATGATATTCAAGTTCTCTCTCCTATGTATAAAGGGGAAGTAGGGGCAGATAATTTAAATTATAGCCTAAGGGAGGCATTAAATCTTAAGGGGAAAGAGATTAAATATGGAAACCATTCTTTTAGAGTAAATGATAAAGTTATGCAAATTAAAAATAATTACGATAAAGAGGTTTTTAATGGAGACATAGGTAGGATTGAAAATATAGAGGAGGAGGAGCATATTTTAGAAGTAAATTTTTATGGGAGAAGGGTTGGTTATGACTTTTCCGAATTAAATGAATTAGTGTTAGCCTATGCTATTACTGTTCATAAAAGTCAAGGCAGCGAATATCGAATAGTGGTTATTCCGGTAATGACCCAGCACTATTTGCTCCTGCAAAGGAATTTATTATATACTGGAATTACCCGAGCGAAAGATATGGTAATATTAATTGGTACTAAAAAAGCTTTATGGATTGCTATTAAAAATAATAAAACCTTTCATCGAAACACTTCATTAAAGGAAAGGTTGATAGAAGTTAGCCAGAAAAATAAAAACTAAGGAGAGATAAAGATTATGGTAAGCGAAGAAATTATGAAATCATTAGCTATTCAAAATGAATCAAAGATTGTTCTTTTAGTTGCTGACGGGATTGGTGATCTTCCCTCAAAGAATAATAAGACAGCGTTGCAGGCGGCTTTAATTCCTAATTTAGATAGATTAGCTTCTAAATCTGCTTGTGGTTTAACCGATCCCATATCTTGTGGTATTACTCCAGGGAGTGGTCCAGCTCATCTTTCTCTATTTGGCTACGACCCTATTAAGTATCAGATTGGAAGAGGGGTTTTAGAAGCTTTGGGAGTGGGAATGGAACTCACTCCTTACGATTTAGCCTGTAGAGGTAATTTTGCGACCTTAAGTGAGAAGGGGATAATAGTAGACCGTAGAGCAGGTAGAATTTCTACGGCTATAAATGAAGAAATTTGTGAAATTATGCAAGATAAGATTAAACAGATAGGGGAAGTTAAGATAATAGTTGCCCCAGGTAAGGAACATCGATTTGTAGTGGTATTTCGAGGAAAAAATTTAGAAGAAGGTCTTTCTGATGCTGACCCTCAGATAGTTGGAGAAAAAATGAAATTTGCCCAACCTTTAAAGGCCAGAGCAAAAAAGACTGCTGAAGTAGTAAATGAGTTTATTAAGATAGCTACTGAAGTATTAAAAGAACATTACCCCGCCAATACCGTTTTATTGAGAGGATTTGCCAAACATCCCGATTTACCCACTATGAATGAATTATTTAAGCTAACCCCGGCCGCTATAGCTACTTATCCTATGTATAAGGGATTAGCTAAATTGGTGGGTATGGAAATATTAAAGACCGGAGAATCAATAAAAGAAGAGTTTGAAACCTTGAGAGAAAATTTTGAAAAATATGATTTCTTTTACCTTCATATAAAAAAGACGGATAGTTACGGAGAAGATGGTAATTTTGAAGAAAAGGTTAAAATAATTGAAGAAGTGGATAAATTTATTCCTGAAGTGCTAAAATTAAAACCAGATGTTCTGGTAGTTACCGGAGATCATTCTACCCCCGCTATAATGAAGGGACATAGTTGGCATCCGAATCCGTTTATCTTATTTTCTCCCTATATTAGAATTGATGATGTGGATAGATTCAATGAAAAAGCTTGTGCTCAGGGAGAGTTGGGAAGATTTGCAGCAGTAGATGCCCTTCCTTTAATGATGGCTAATGCCTTAAAATTAAATAAATTTGGAGCTTAATTTAGGAGAATTTATACCTAACCAGATGAATAATTTAGAAGTCGTCTTTACTCCAGAAGAGATAAAGGATAGAAGATTATCAGATAAATTAATAGTAGTTATAGATGTTTTAAGGGCATCCAGCACCATAGTAACTGCTTTAGCTTATGGATGTCGTGGTTTAGTTCCGATTTTGTCTCCCGAGCAGGCTAAAGAAAAGGCTCAGCAGTTTAAAAAAGAAGAAGTTTTATTAGGAGGAGAAAGAGAAGGAAGAAAGATAAAGGGTTTTGATCTAGGTAATTCACCTCGAGAATACCAGAAAGAAATAGTGGAAGATAGAATGATTATTTTTTCCACCACTAATGGGGTAAAGACTTTGGAAAGGGTTAGGGGTGCTTTTAGGATAATTATAGCCAGTTTTTTAAATTTACAGGCAACTTTTAATTATTGTTCTAAATTTCAAGGAGATATTTTATTGGCTTGCGCAGGAAAAGAAGGTTACTTTTCTTTAGAAGATACTGTTTGTGCCGGAATGTTGATTAATTCTTTAAGAGATATTTACTCTGATACCTGCCAGGAAGTAGATGCTAATTTAACTGCCCAAGTACTTTATAAAAAGTTTGGAAATAATATTTTAGAGATGTTGCGAAAATCTCAACATGGTCGTTATTTGGAAAGTATTGGCTTAAGAAAAGATTTGGAGTTTTGTTCTCAGTTAGATATTTTTAATATTGTTCCCATATTTAGAGATGACCTAATATCCCTTAATGAGGAAGGAGTTTGATTTTTAGAACTGGTAAGATAAAATTAAAAAGAGAAAAGGAATAAGAATTTATAATTTTTATAAAATTTATAAAAAAATAAAAAGAAAGGAAGAAATAATTTTGAAAAAGAAATTAATGATGATTCCCGGACCTACTCCGGTTGAGCAGTCTATATTAGATGCTTTAAGTAAAGAAACTGTTTCGCACTTAGACCCTGAATTGGTAAAGACTTTAAAAGAAACTCTTGAAGATTTAAAAACTGTAGTTATGACCGAACAAGGTCAACCTTTTATTATCCCTGGCACTGGGACTTTAGCAATGGAGATCGCCTTGGTTAATACTTTGAAAAAGGGTGATCGTTTATTAGTAATCTCACATGGTTTTTTTGGAGATCGGTTTGTAGAAATTGCCCGAGCTTATGATTTTGAAGTAGAAGTTTTAGCTTCCCAGTGGGGCAAGATTGTCGAAGTAGAAAAAATTACCCAGAAACTAAAAGAGAAAAAATTTTCTGTGGTAACTTTAACTCATGTAGATACTTCTACCGGTGTTTGTGCTCCCTTAAGAGAAGTAGGAGAAATTTTAAAAAAATTTCCTGAAACGCTATTTATTGTAGATGGAGTTTGCGCAATGGCAGGCATTGAGGAGCGTATGGATGATTGGGGGATTGATATTCTTTTTGCCGCTAACCAGAAAGCAATTGGCGTTCCTCCAGGATTAGCTAATTTAGTATTTAGCCAAAGGGCTTTAGAGAGGAGGAATAGTTTAGGAAAAATTTCTGCCTATTATATGGATATTAATCGATGGTTACCTATTATGCGTGAACCTGGAGAAAGATATTTTGCTACTCATGCCGTAAATATGGTCAATGCCCTGCATCAAGGTCTGAAAATAATATTAAACGAAGGTTTGGAAGAAAGATTTAGAAGACATCAGAAGTTTGCTTTAGCCTTTCAAACAGGATTGGAAGAATTGGGATTTAGTATACTTCCTTCCAAGGAAATTAGAGCCAATACTGTATCAACAGTAGTATATCCTTCTGGAATTGAAGATTTACCTTTTAGAGAAAAATTATATCAGAACGGTGTCTTAGTGTCAGCTGGAAAAGGAGTATTGGCAGGCAAAGTATTTCGTTTAGGACATATGGGCAATATAACCGAGAATGAAATAGTAGCAACTCTAAGCATTATAGAAAGAACTTTATCTGAATTTAATTACGATTTTAAAATGGGGGCAGGAGTAGGAGCAGCAGAGAAGATTTTGTGGAATGTAAAAAAAGGTGCCTGGCACTAAATTTTACCTACTAAAGATACTGTACAAAAACTTAAAAGCGAATATAAAAAATATATCAGAGAATTATTAGATTCATAAACAATTAATTTATTCTAATTTAGTAAATAAAGAAAGGAGAAAAAAATTGAATTTATTAAAGAAATTGTGTGAGACACCAGGAATTTCTGGTTATGAGGAAAGGATTCAGAAACTTATCAAAGAAGAACTGGGGAAAGTAACTGATGAGGTGAAGATAGATAAATTAGGGAATATCATTGGGATTAAAAAAACTAAAAAGGTTACGGGCAATTCTCTTCCTAAAAAAGTAATGCTCGCTGCACATATGGACGAAATTGGTTTTATGATAAGTTTTATTGATAAAGATGGTTTTTTGAGATTTGCTCCAGTGGGTGGATTTGACCCCAGGACTTTAATTGCCCAAAGAGTAGTAGTTCATGGAGTAAAAGATATTGGAGGGGTGATTGGTTCCAAACCTATTCATATTTTAGAAGAAGAAGAAAAGAAAAAAGTGACAAAGATTAAAGATCTTTTTATAGATGTAGGATTAAAAAAGGATGAAGTTTCAAAGATAGTGAAACCAGGAGATTTTGTTACTTTGGATAGAGATTTTAAAGAACTTAATAACAAAATAATAACTGCTAAAGCCCTTGATGACAGAGTTGGAGTATATGTTATGATTGAAGCACTAAAAAGAATCAAAGATTGTTATATAGATATATATGCCGTGGCAACTGTTCAGGAAGAAGTAGGAGTTAGGGGAGCAACCGTTTCTTCGTTTTTTGTGGAGCCTGATGTGGGCATTGCCCTTGATGTTACCATTGCTTCAGACCTTCCGGGAACTAAGGAAGAAGAAATGGTTACTATTTTAGGAGGAGGAACAGCTATATCTTTAATGGATTCTCATACTATTTCTAATAAAAAGTTAGTTGATTTTTTAAGGAAGATAGCGGAAGAAAATAAAATTAAATACCAGACTGATATATTATTAGGAGGAGGAACTGATGCAGGAGCCATACAAAGGAGTAAATCCGGAGTATCCGCTTGTACTGTTTCTATTCCTACCAGATATGTTCATTCAGTAGTAGAGATGTGTCACAAGGAAGATATTGAGAGTTCGATTAAGTTAATCTGTAAATTTTTAGAAAACGCTCACCAGGGAGAGTTTTAAGAACAGTATATAGTATCGAGTATATAGTGAAGAATAGCGTAGAGCGGTTAGTGTATATAATTAGTTAGTTGGTTACCTAGTTTGGTAGTTAAGAAAATAGAATAAAAAAACCAGAAGATAAGATAGCATTGAGTATTGAGAATTAGTTAATTAAGAGATGAATATATGATGAATTAATATTAAACTAATTAACCACTAGCTTATAAAAAGAATGAAAACACAGGATATTTTATTAAAAATCTACCAGAGTTTATATAATTATTTTGGACCATTAAACTGGTGGCCGGGAGGTTCCCCTTTTGAGGTAATGGTAGGTGCTATTCTTACTCAAAATACTTCTTGGAATAATGTTGAAAAAGCGATTAAGAATTTAAAAAAAAGAAATTTA
>JBGPSO010000089.1:0-6559 GCA_041490145.1 Atribacterota bacterium | reverse complement strand
GATTTGAGGAAAAAGTTAAGTGAAGTAAAGTTTGAGCGGGTTTCCAAACGATAATCTAAACACTTTAAAGAATTTAAAGATTATAAAAAATATTATATGACCTTGGGAGCAATGGTGAGATTACGCTGCAGCAGAATTTGAAAATATGGGGGTCTCCATAACAAAAAATTAAAAAGTAGATTTTTCGAAAATTAGATACAGTTCTAAAGATAAAAGTATAAAATAAAATTAAATTGATATGATATTTAAGTTTTCATTATCTGCATACCCATCATTTTGACGCCATCTTGTGTTTTCATAGATAGTATTGCTGGTTCAGTGATTAGACACTGTCCTTCTTTAAGGATAATTTTTTCTTGATTAACTTTTGCTTCTGCTGTTCCTTTGATAACATAAAATATTACATAAGAAAGCATTTCACAGGTTGGCATCTCTCCATCGGGTGGAAGTTCGATAATTCTTGCTTTAAATTCCTTTGCTTTATAAAAGACATTTTTATCTCTCTCTTCATAGGGATATGACTTTATTGTTTTAAGATTAAATAGTTGCATTATCCTCACCTCCTATAGATTTACTTGTTTTTTATCACGCCATTCAATTAGTCGTTCTATATAATAGTTGAAATAATTAAAGACTGCTCTTTAAATAAAATAAGAAAATTCTATTTTATTTTTGTATATCAATCACTACATTAATCTTGCCTTATTATATAGGTCTTCCTGTTCTTTTTTACTTATAAAAAATTCTATCCCGTAGCCTATAGTAATTACTCCGAATATACTCATAATAAGCCTTATAACAGAAAACCTCCATCCCATAGAGGCTGTTTCAAATAGGAACATGGGAACTTTAGTAGTTGACCAAGCACCTATAAAAATAAGAATGTTGGAAAATTTTGCACCCTTTTTCATCAAAATTATTGCAATGGGGAAACCAGCATAAAGAGGACCTGCCGCAAAGGACCCAAAGAAAAAAGCAATTAGAATTCCGAGTAAGCCCGATTTCTCTCCCATAAATTTTTCCATTGTTTCCCTGGGAATCCACACATCCATAAGTCCTAAAAGCACAAATATAGGTGGGAGTATCTTCGCCATTTCAAAAATAATTGATCCGAAAATGGTTAGTGAACTTAACCCAATTTTTCCGTTTATAATAAGCAACATGATATTCAATACCAAAATAATAATAAACCCTAAATATCTTTTGAAAATTTTTTTCATCTTAACACCACACCTATTACTAAAGCTACAATAAAGGAAAACAGATAAGCAAATATATTCCTCATTATTGAAATCTTTTTACCAAAATATTTCATTTCCATGGGCAGTGTAACTATCCCAACCATCATCAGTGTGCTTACAAATACTGCTATCTGTGCAAGACCAGCTCCATTTTTAAGGAGCATGGCAGCAATAGGAAAAGCTATGAAGGCTGGCATCAGTGTTATTGACCCAATTATTGAGGCAATAATCATGCCCTGCCAACCAGCTTTCTGGCCTAAAAGGTGGGATATAACATCAGGACTTAGTAGGGCTAGCACCATACCTAAAAAAGCTAAAATAGTTAAAAATTGTGGCATTATATTTTCGAATGACTTCCAGGCTTTTTTTAAAGCCATTTTAGTTTTCTTTTTATCTCTTTTATATGAAACCATAAGAAATATAACCGCCAATAAATACAAAGCATAGTTATACATATTTGTTCGCCCTTATCAAATTATTTTGAGCAATTTTTTATTTATTTAAATGAACTTTTCAAACTTTTTTTTCGAAACACACAGATGATTTTTTTCGGAAATATCACCGTGACATTTTTTTATCTGTTCAGAAGTGCATTCCTCCGGTTTACCCTTAAGTCTTTCCGGATGTTCACACCTTTCTTTACTTATTTTTTTGCACATATTTTTCACCCCCTTTTAATTTTAATATGGTTGGAAAATCCTTTAAAAATTTATCTATCTTCTCCTGGTTAGATGAATAATGCACCCAATAACCTCTTTTCTCTATCTTAACCAAGCCGGCTTCTCTCAAAATTTTGAGATGCTGGGATACCGCTGGCTGGGATACTTGTAAAAAATTAACTATAGCATTAACACAAGATACTCTATCATTTAATAAGAGAAATATTTTAAATCTGGTTGGATCAGATAAAGCCTTACATATTTTGGTAATTTCTTCAATTTCATAATTGGTCATTACTATTTCCTTTTATATAAGTATATTCATATTTACTTATATAGTATATATTTAAAATTTTCTCTTGTCAATTAGATTAATATAAAAAGCAAAAACTTTTATATAAAAAGAGGATTTTTAATTATTTTATAGAATAATATATATATTCCTACCTATTTTTTAAATAAATTATATATTATCTAAAATATAGAAGAAAAGAAATAAGAAAGGCGATTAAAATATGATAACTTTTTTAAAAAGTATTAATCCTGTGATACAAGCCCTTCTGGCCGGAATTTTTACCTGGGGGCTTACTGCGTTAGGAGCTGCTACTGTATTTATAATTAAGGAGATGAATGAAAAAATTATCAATACTATGCTTGGTTTTGCAGGTGGAATCATGATTGCCGCAAGTTACTGGTCACTATTGGCTCCAGCCATTGAGATGTCTAAAGGAAAATATTTTCCAGTATGGTTTCCAGCAGTAGTAGGTTTCCTTTTGGGAAGTATTTTTTTATGGAGTATTGATAAAATACTTCCCCACCTTCATCTTGGCTTACTGTTAAAAGAGGCCGAAGGTATTAAAACATCCGTGCAGCGTAGTACTTTACTTATTCTGGCTGTAACTCTACATAACATCCCCGAAGGTATTGCTATAGGAGTAGCCTTTGGAGCTATTGCTGAAGGCTTCCCTTCAGCTACTTTGCCAGTAGCCGTAGCCTTGGCGGTAGGTATAGGGATTCAAAATTTTCCAGAAGGTTTAGCCATCTCTATACCCCTTCGAGGTGAGGGAATGACCAAGACCAAAAGTTTTTGGTATGGACAGTTATCTGGAATAGTAGAGCCTATTTCCAGTGTAGTGGGAGCAGTTGCTGTTATTATGGCGAAGCCTATTTTACCTTATGCTCTATCTTTTGCTGCCGGAACCATGATTTTTGTGGTAGTTGAAGAGTTAATTCCTGCATCTCAACGTGGTAAAAATACAGATTTAGCAACCTTAGGAGTAATATTAGGTTTTACCATAATGATGGTACTTGATGTAGCATTTAGTTAGTAGCTAAAATAATTTTTATTAGATTTATGATAAAATAAAAAAAATTAAATAGAACGATGATTAACTTAGTTATTTTTAAAAAACAGAAAAAGGGGTAAGGATATTATAAAAAAGATAGATAAAATATTATTTTATAGTTTGATTTGTTTTATTTTAATAATTATGGACTGTGCAAGTCTTGCGGTTTTTGCCCAGCAACAAATTTTTTCTACAACAGGTATTGAGGGTATCTGGCAAGGTGAGTTGAAAGTCTCAGGAATAGAACTCAGGATAGTATTTAAGATTTCTAAAAAGCCAGATGGTACCCTAACTGCAACTTTAGATAGCCCTGATCAGGGTGTAACTGGTATACCGGTGGAAAAGGTTATGGTTAAAGATAATACTTTATATATGGAAATAAATTCTGTGGGAGGTATTTTTGAAGGAAAGATAAGTAGTGATTTTTTAACTATAGAAGGACAATGGAGGCAATCTGGGCAAAGTCTGCCGCTGACAGTGAAAAGAGTAAATACAGCCATTGAAATCCTCAGACCACAAGAGCCGAAAAAACCTTACCTCTACTTGGAAGAAGAAGTAATATATGAAAATAAAGAAGCAAAAATTACCCTTGCTGGAACCCTAACTTTGCCTTCTAAAGAAGGTAACTTTCCGGCAGTATTATTAATTACCGGTTCTGGTCCGCAAGATCGTAATGAAGCTATAGCTGGGCATCGTCCTTTTCTGATATTAGCGGATTATTTAACTCGGCAGGGGATTGCTGTTCTTAGGGTAGATGATCGGGGAGTGGGAAGATCAACAGGTGACTTCTCTCCAGCTACCAGTGAAGACTTTGCCTCTGATGTGTTAGCCGGGATAGAATATCTTAAGACTCGAAAAGAGATAAATCCAAAGAAGATTGGTCTTATCGGCCACAGTGAAGGAGGTATTATTGCTCCTATGGTGGCTGTGAAATCACTAGATGTGGCATTCATTGTATTAATGGCGGGAACAGGCTTAACCGGAGAAGAAATTCTATATTTGCAGGGCGCATTAATTTCCAGGGCAATGGGGGTTAGCGAAGAAGATATTGTAAAAACGCGGCAGACTGATGAAAAGATATTTTCGATTATAAGGGAAGAAGACAACGAGAAGATTATTAAAGAAATACTTCGTCAGATGTTTATGACTGATTGGGAAAAGATGAGTGAGGAAGAAAAAAAAGTAATAGGTGATCCGGAAGTTTACTTTAAGGCCCAGCTTCAGAGCTTATTGTCTCTTTGGTTTAAGTTTTTTCTAACCTATGATCCTAAACCAACTTTGAGTAAGGTAAAGTGTCCGGTATTGGCTATAAATGGGGAAAAGGATTTACAAGTTCCTCCTAAAGAAAACCTTAGTGCGATTAAAGAAGCCCTTCAGACAGGGGGTAACGAGAACTTCACCATTAAGGAATTACCTGGCCTTAATCATCTTTTTCAGACTGCCCAAACAGGTGTGCCTGCTGAATATGCCAAGATTGAAGAAACAATTTCACCTATGGCTTTAAAAATAATTAGTGACTGGATTCTGCAACAAGCTAAAGATAAATAAAAGGAGGAAAATTATGTCTAAGCACTCTAAACATATCGGAATAGTTGCCTGTAGTGCAGAGGGTGCGGCTTTGTGTTATCGTACCATCTGCATGGAAGGGGCAAATTTATTAGGAAGATATACTCATCCGGAGATTATTATGCACACTTTTCCTCTTTGTGAATATATGCGGTATATTGAAAAAGGTGATTGGGAAAATGTTGCAGATTTAATGTTGTCTTCGGTATCTAAACTTGCCAAAGTGGGAGCAGATTTTGCTATCTGTCCTGATAACACCATACATCAGGCTTTTGATTTAGTGGTTAAGGAATCACCAATTCCCTGGCTGCATATTGCTCAGGAAGTTGTCGCTGAAGCGAAACGCAAGGAATATAAACGTTTGGGAATTTTAGGTACGCAATATTTAATGGAGGGTCCGGTTTATCCTTCCAAGATTACTGCGACTGGTATTGAGTATATGATTCCCGAAGTAAAAGATAGGGAAAGAATTAACCAGATAATTTTTGATGAATTAATTAATGCTCGTTTTACTTCAGAAGCGCTGGTCTATTTTAAGGGAGTCATCAATGAGTTAAAAAATAAAGGGTGTGATGCAGTTATCCTGGGTTGCACTGAAATACCGTTGTTAGTAACTCAAGAGGATTCTTCTCTACCTATACTTGATTCTACCAGACTCTTAGCAAGGGCTGCCTTGAAAAAAGCAATTAGTTCAACATCTGGCTGAAAGTTAAATAGGGTGAGATTATAAAAGTGATCTATATTTAGTTTAAAGATGAAAAGAGGTTTTAGGTATGCGTAGGATCATTTTCATTACAATTTTATCTGGATTATTCCTTATGATAACTTGTATTTTTTTATTAATCTGGTGGCCAGTCAAACCATCGTTAGCAGAAATAACCGATTCTTGGGTGGCCTTGATAATGGTGTATCTATTTCTGATTATATTCTTATACGAGAAGACCATTTATAAGTTCTTTAATGAATTTATTATTACTAAAAATTCAGGACGACATGATTCTCAACAGTCAAGGCAAAAACAGCTATTATTTTCTGAATCTATTTCTAACTTTAATATTAGTAGTTTGATTTCTAATTATAATTCTAACTGGGAAAGTATATTAAAGAAAGAAAGTCAGGATACAGATTCTAAAATTTTAACAGAAGAAAGGGAAGCTAAATATATTCGAAAACTGCAGGAGGAAAATATTAAATGGCGTTTTCTTTATGCTGATTCCTATCTGGTCTTATATGCAAAATATGTTTTATTTTGGCTTTACAAGTCTAAATCGGTAAACCGAGAAGAATTTGATGATATATGGAAATCAAAAATATCTGATTCCAAGGAACGAGAGGCTATCTTAAATGCCCTACTTGATTTGGAATTTGTTTGGGAAGAAGAGGATACTTTATCTATCACTGAATTAGGCTCAACTTATGTAGATTATCTAAAAGAAGTTGATAAACAGATAAGTGAACAAAAACAAAAATAGTAAAATAAAATAGGGACACATCCTATTTTCTTAGACAATTATTATTTTTGCTTTTAAATTAAATAGATAGGGACAGGTGTATTAGGTCAATAATTCGGTAACTTTTAACGGAAAACCTATAGGATCTGAGGAGTTTCTTAACCAGATGGTTGAGGCTTTAGGTATTATTATAGATAGACGTCCTAAAGGAAGACCTCGTAAAATGGGAAGCTAAACCATAGAAAAAATAATAATTGTCTAAGAAAATAGGATGTGTCCCTATTTTATTTTACTAT
>JBGPSO010000088.1:0-6652 GCA_041490145.1 Atribacterota bacterium | reverse complement strand
CAGAGTTTAGCTGCAAAAGGTGTCATCGTTGGTTACCCTGACGGTACCTTTGGAGGAGCTAAATCTCTAACTCGTTATGAATTTGCCGAAGCAGTAGCTAAAGCGTTGGCCTATGTTGAAGGCATGGACTTTGCTTCTGCTGATGATGTAGCAGTATTAGAGAAATTAGCTATTGAATTTGCTGATGAATTAGCCAGTTTAGGAGTAACTGTAGCTGACTTAGAGGCTGCTGTAGGTGCAAACAGTGCAGCAATTGCTGCCTTAGAAACAACCGTAGCTAAACATGAGAAATTTTTTGATCAAGTGGTAATCACTGGTGACCTCACTGCCACTTATACCAAAGTTGTAGTTCCGATGACGGTAGCTACTTTAAGTGATGAATCAGAAATTACCTTTACAGCTACCATTAATGATCAGACAACAGCTGGGGTTACTGTAACTGCTACCGATGTTCTTTCTGGAGCACCTGCCTATGATGTGACCTGGAGTGGCTTCTTTATTGACTACAAAGGAGCAGATTTACAATTAAGAGTAGGAGAGGTTCTACCAGCTTCGATAGGATTAAGCTTGATCAGTCATTACGAAGTAGATGAAGATGAATTTGATGGGTTCTTAGCTACTTGGAAATGGAATACCGAAAATGATCTCGGTGCCTGGACTATGTTTGGAGATGTAGAAGATTATTATGTCCTACATGTGGCTATGCCTGTTGGCGAAGAAGATCAAATTGCTCTCGGTGTTACTGCTTCTTTTGATCCATTAGCTGGCGGTTTTGTCGGTGGCGCGGATTTAGCCTTCAATCTGGGTGATAATGATGAAACTTCTGTAGCTATTGAAGGTGGAGTATTTTATGGCGCTGCTTTATCTTATGCCGCAGCTATTAGTGTTGGAACCTCATTGGATGATCTTGGTTTAACTGTTGATGCTCATTATGTACAAGGTGGATTCATTCCTACTAAGGGTGACTTTACTGCTGATGAACTTGGTGTTGGGGTAGAAGCTTCCTATCCGTTAACCGATAAGCTTGAAGGAATACTAAGCTGGGATTACGCAATGGATTCAGCTATGGTAGCAGCTACAAGTCATACTATAGAAGGTGATTTAGTCTATACAGTTAATGCTGATACTGAAGAAACTGCTGAGTTAGATGTCACCTATGATATATTAACTGCTGGCATTACTGCCTATGGTGAATATATGAATTATCCATTGGCTGATAAATTTGTCCTAACTGGTGCTGCGCAATATGAAACTATAGGCCCAGCATATGTTGCAGTAGCTACTTTAGAGTATGCTTTAGCTGAGGATATGGATCTAATTGTAGAAGGAAGAGCTGACAGTAATGGTGCTGCCTTATTGAGTGCGGAAGCTCAATTAGTCTATACTTTAGTAGCTGACAACACTACTTTGACTGTAGGTTTTGAGATGAATGATTGGGAAGATGATATCAATGATTATGATTTAATGAACATCATTGGTACTTCTAGTACTTTAAGTGCAGGGCTTGAAGTCACTTTCTAATTTTTGCATACACGTGAAATATGCTAATCAAAATAACCCTCAGAAATTTTTCTGGGGGTTATTTTTTTGGAAAGAATTTGCGTAATTCAGAGAATAATATTATAATCTAATTAGTTATTTGGTTAGATAGTTACTTAGTTAATTAGTTAGTAAATAAATTACAAATAAATTAAATAACTATTAAATCAACTAATCAACTAATCAACTAACCAATTAACTAGCTAACTAATAAAAAGGCAGGTGATCTTAATGTTATTCAAAAGGATATTTTCTTTTCTATTCCTAGTAGCTTTTTTATGGACTTCAGTTTTAGTTCAATTTTCTTGGGCGGTTGAGGCTTCGCAAGCGAACTTACTTGAAGATTTATCTCAGCTGGAAATAGCTATTTATGGAGTAGCTACCGCAGAAAAATCTTTGGTGGAAAGGGTGGAATATTTAGAAAAAGAATTAGTGGGTCGTACTCTGCCGGGCACCATTACCAGTAGAGTAAAGCAATTAAAAGATTTTATAATTGCCGGAACCCCGGAAGATCCTTCGGTAATTTTTAAAATAAATGCCTCTCAATGGACATTAGAAGCAAAAATTACTTCAGAACCTTTAAGTATTAAAATAGAAAATTTAGAGACGGTATTATTTGGTAAGACTTCCACTGAGGTTTTAGCTATGAAAGCGGAAAACATATTTTCCTTATGTTTTAAAGAAAGTAAACCTCAAGTGGAAGAAGTAATAGTCCCTGCTGGTACCTTAGTACCGGTTAGTTTTTTAAGTTCCCTGAGTTCCAAAGATAATAAAACTGGAGAAACCTTTAATTTTCAAATAACTGAAAATATATTTATAGATAATAAATTAGTTATTCCCAACAATTCGGAGGGGGTAGGCGAAATAATTAAGGTAAAAAAAGCTACCTTTTTATCTCGATCAGGGAAATTAGAGTTAGAATTTAAGCCAATTTCAGCTTTAGACGGTACTTCTCTTCATTTAATCTTAGGGGAAGAAGCCCAAAAAGAAAATACCAGGATTGCTATAGCGGTAGGAGTAGGAATTTTAGGATTAATTGTTTTAAGTAACCCGATCGGTTTAATCGCTGGCGCCTTAGTCCTGGGTAAAAATGTTAAAATTGAGCAAGGTACCCAGATATTTTTACAGGTTAAAGAAGATACTAAAGTGATAGCCTTGGTACAATAAAAAAATAGTATATAGTATTTAGGAAAGAAGAAAGAATCCAGAAGTCAGGAGCCAGAATTCAGAATAAAACAATATTGCGTATCGCGTGAAGTAAAAAGTAATTTGTAATGAGTAATGTGTTATATGTTGTAGGGGGGTTCGATTTATCGAATCCGTAATAGTTTTATGTCATTCCTGCATAAGCAGGAATCCATATTTATTTTCCCGTATCCGTCTCCTCCCCATTGAAGGGGGAGGATTAAGGTGGGGGTTTTACTAAATACTATTCACTAACGACTAACTCAATATTCCACAATAGTAAAACTTGAATTATCAGGATAAACTTGTACATTCTGGGTTATACTGATAGAGGGTAATTGTGCATCTAATTCTATTATATAAGATTTCACATAAAGATATGCCTCCTGTAAACTAACTTTAGTATCCAGATTGGTATCTGCCGGGTAACTGCCAAAATATCCACAACCTGCACATAAAGCCATAGTAAATACTCCAAAAGGATCAAAATCACCTGGTACTGCTGGGGAAAGGTCCATACATTCTTGATAATAATGGCAGGAAGTTAAAACTTTATATTTATTGGTAGTAAGCAGCCCTTTGGATTGGGCTTGGGAAAAGACATTAATAATCTCATCATTAAAAGATTCTAATTCTTCTTGGGAAATTATTGCTTCTCCTTTCCCCTTTCCAATAAATCCTCCAGAATAACAGGAATTCAGAAAGACCACTTTGGTACTAGGTATTGCACTTAGGACACTTTCTAATTCATTTATACTAATGTAGGCTGTTATTGGTGAGTAATAACTTACTTCGGTTGGACAAAGATAGGAGGTATTGTTTACTTTAACCCCGTGACCGGTGAAATAAAAATAAGATACATCATTATAATCTGCTTCAGAGAAAATACTGGCAATTTCTTGTAAGATATTTGATTTTGTTGCAGACCAATCAGTATTATACCAGATTTCAGAAAATGGGGTATTTAATGGTCCAAATCGGCATTTGTTAAGTGTATAACATATTCTATTTACATCATAAGGTGGACCGGGAAGGTCGGTATTTCCATAAATGTCGGGGAAGTAGATATAATCTCCAACTCCCACGCAGAAGGCACGGTATACTGTCTCGTTAATAGTGATAGGAGGGGAAGTAATTCCTCCACATCCGGAGTTCAATAATAAATTTAATGTTAGAATCATTAGCAGGATTAAAAGTTTCTTGCTTAGTAATATATGATTGTACGTAGATCATAACCCTCCTTATTTATAAGATAAAATCTTATATATTTATATTCTATTCGACAATATTTTAAAAAATCCTCTTTTTCAAAAAATTATTTTTGAATAACAAAACACAGGCTACTTAATCTTAAGTATAGATTTGAAGAATAGCCTGCCTTTTTTTATGATTTTATATTAAACTATCAGATAAATTTTGTTTACCAGTATATACCAAAACTTTGGCCAGTGTATGCAACATTTATACTGTAGTTTGCATACCACCACCCACTTTGGTATACGGATACAGTATGTGAACCATATGAAACATTATAAAGAGGAAATTACTGGGATCAAAGGAAATTACTGGGATCAAATCTTTATTCTTGACAAATAGTTTAATTAACTGTCAAGAATAAAGATTTGATCCCATGCCTTCATGAAGAAGACAGAAACCAGAAGAAGTAGGGGCGTATTGCATACGCCCTCATATGCTTTTACGGTATCGGTTTTGGTTATTCTACCTTATTTTTTTAAATAAAATCCTCTTTTTTTTAGGGGGAAATATTTGTTGGGGATAATAAAATAAAAGAAGGGGTTGTGTCAATAAAAGACGGATTAAGAATGAAAAGAAATGCCGGATACATTAACTCTGAAATTGAAAATGATATCAACAGAATAAACAATACAATTGCTGATAAACCTGCATATGACACATCAAAGTATGAAGATACCAAACAAAAAGCACAGATTGTTTATCGTACGGATAAAACAATTGTGACTATTGTAGGTATAATAATGTTGATATCTGGAATATCTATAGGAATATTGGAATATCCATCTTTGCCAAATAACATAAAAGATAAAATTTCTAGGATGGTAGTTAAAGAGATACCTGTATCAACAACTGAACCAACTGGTGTTATTACACCTGAACCAAATCTTACAACAGCTAATTCACCTGAACCCACTCTTATAGTAGCTAAGACAGTATCTAACATGGCTATTGATAAGGCTAGTGAGATAAATAATACGATTAATTCTGTACATAATGAGATAAATGGTACGACTAATTCATCAAAAAACAATACATCGTCACACGGCTAAAATGAGAACTCTAAAAATAATACTTATAGTAACGATGCTCGGATTTTTAGTGTCGACAGTTTTTGCAGATACTAATATGAGCGCTACTATATATTTGACGTTTGTAACAGATAACTTGGGGTTCTACAAGGTACGTAATCTTGAAAAACAACCGCGCTCTTTTACATATGAGAATCATGTTCTCAATATCAATCAAGGAGATACTATAATATGGGAAAATGATGCTGATGTGACAACGTTTACAATAGTAAGCAACCAAAATTTGTGGAACGATAAAATAGGACAAATAAGAGTAGGGCAGAGAATCAATTACAAATTTGATAACCCTGGAACATATACTTTTTATGTAAAAGAGGCATCATCAAAACTTCAGACAATTGTTGTTGGTTCTGTTAGAAATACGATAAATAATATAACAACTTTAATACCGACACCTTCGCAGACTGCGACTGTGATACATACACCGACATCTTTGCCAACTACTGTTCGTACAATTGTACAGGCACCTTTGCCAACCGCGACTGTGGTACATACGCCTGTTATAGCTAATGCTGTCAAATTACCAATAAATATATCTGCGACGTCTATTGCAGGCATCATAGTGGCTATATTCTCTATTATCGTAACCTTTAAAGTTGGTAAAAATAAAAGATAAACAGAAGAAAAAGACTTTTCACCGTTGTCCTGATGGAGGATTTGATATGGTTCGACTCCTATCAACGGTTTGGTGTTGCAAGACTTTTTTATATACCACCAACCACTTTTAATCTTGCAACACCTATTAATATTAGATCTTGTATGTATGTTTCCTGTTAGGCATCTTGACAATACTTACTGTTTACATTCTGGCATTGTGAACAATAATTTTATATTTATTGCAGACATAATAGTTGTGCCAAAAGAGATGATAAATTTTCTTCTCGAAAAAGATACAATTGTCAAATTATTTGTATTGGGAGAACTTTATATACCATAAACAGATAGGTGAATATCATATGGGCGACAAAGAAGAAATAATAGTTGTGACAATGAGATGTATAGATATGGCGGCATCTTGTAGTGATGTAGACAAAATAAAGTGTGCAGAATGTGGAGAGATGACATGGTTGTCTAGTTCTTGGAGAGGAAAAAAGATAGATAAGGCAGTTTGTGAACACTGTTTTGAAAAAGAAAAATATAAAAATGGCGACTATTCAGCATATGTAACAGAGGCATGTATTAACTACGCATTGGAACAAATAAAAGAATTTTGTAGCCAGGAAGGAACAGACGAAGATATAAAGAAAAGAATGATAAAATACATGGAACATAAAATGGGAGTAAAAATAACAATTACTGATTGATGTATATGACAGTATGTAAGACGTGTGTAATTGTAGATAGAAAACCTAGGAATCAGTGTCGTAGCAGCAGACTTCGTTAAATCTCCTGCAGGACAATACACATCTGATTTTGATCTTGATCCTGGAAAAGGAAAAGATATAGAAGTTACGATTATTCCAAATGAAGCAGGAGAATTCAAAGTCATATATAAGATCACATATTATTTTGGGGATAACAAGGATGATAATGGATATGAAGAAGTAAATCTTGACATAAATGTAAATCCAAAGGGAAGTTCT
>JBGPSO010000087.1:0-6704 GCA_041490145.1 Atribacterota bacterium | reverse complement strand
CTCTTTAACTTCTTCTATTACTCTCTTCAAATTATTTCTGGGACAACCTTCAAAAGGTGAACCATCAGGATTATAAATATCACAGGTAATCCGAGCTACATCTATTTCTTCTTCCCAGGGATTTATGGTAAAAGTAGAATAATCTGGTTTTAAATACATATCCGACTCTTCGATCCGTACAAAACCTTGGATAGATGATCCATCGAACATTTTCTTACCCTCAAGAGCTTTTTTAAATTCTCTGGTCGGAATTTCTACATTCTTAGGTATCCCTAAAATATCTGTAAACCTTAATCTAATAAACTTTACCTTTAATTCTTTAACTTTTTCTAAAATCGTTTCTTTAGTTATTTTTTCCATCAATAATTTTCCTCCTAAAAATTTCTCCTAATTTTATTTTAATTAATTATACTCTTGCTTTTAAATTTTACAAAATGTTTTTATTTTATCTGACTTTTTATTAAGTTCCTTTTTCAAATTTCTTAAAATCTAATCAATATTTTCTCTAAATATTGTATTTTTAAAATAACCAGTTCTTTACTCCACAGTAACGCTTTTAGCTAAATTTCTTGGTTTATCAATATCACAACCCAGTTTCTCGGCAATATGATAAGCAAATAATTGTAAAGGTATTACCGATAAAATTGGATATAATATATCCAAAGTTTGAGGAATATAGAATACTCTATCTGCAAGATTGGAAATCTCTTTATCTCCTTCCGTAGCAATGCTTAATACCAATGTATCTCTGGCTTTAACTTCCTTTATATTATTAATTACTTTGTTATAGACTTTGTCTCGAGGTGCTATTACCACTATCGGAAAAGTTTTATCAAGTAGAGCAATTGGCCCATGTTTCATTTCTCCCGCTGGGTAACCTTCGGCATGGATATAGGAAATCTCTTTAAGTTTTAAAGCTCCTTCTAAAGCGATAGGATAATTAATTCCTCTTCCCAGATATAAAAAATTATGGAAATTATAAAATTCTTCACTTAATTTGATAATTTCCGGGTCTTTAAGTAAAATAATCTCGGCCATTTGAGGAAGTTTTATCAACTCAGAAATTATTTTCTTAATCTCTGAGGAATTAAGAGACTCCCTAACTTGGGTAAAATAGAGAGATATAAGGTAAAGGGATATTAATTGACCAATAAAAGCTTTCGTTGAAGCAACACCTATTTCTGGTCCAGCATTAAGGTATATTACACTATCTGCTTTACGGCTAATGGTGCTTCCCCTTACATTAGTAATAGCTAAAACATGGGAACCAACTTCTTTGCAGGAATTTAAAGCAGCAATAGTATCAGCAGTTTCACCCGATTGAGATATCACCATAACTAAATCTTTCTTGCCTAACAATATTTTTCTGTACCTAAATTCAGAAGCATAATCTACTTCTACATTAATATTCGTTAACTCTTCTAAAATGTATTTACCAACTAAAGCTGCATAATAAGAAGTTCCACAAGCTAAGATGAATATTTTTTTTATCTCTTTAATATTTTTTAAGGAGAGAGATAAATTATAAAGTTCTAGAGATTTGGTGGATAAATTAATCCTATCTTCTAAGTTATTGCGAATAACCATAGTTTCTTGAAATATTTCTTTTAACATAAAATGCTTATATCCACTCTTTTCAGTCATCTCCGCATCCCATTCAATATTTATTATTTCTTTTTCCAAAATTTTACCTTCAAAATTGATTATTTCCACTCCATCTTTAGTTATTGTAGCAATTTCTCTTTCCTCTAAAAAGATTACTCTATTCGTATAATTAAGCAGGGCTGGGATATCAGAAGCTAAAAACATTTCTCCTTTCCCTACTCCGATAATTAAAGGGCTCCTCCAACGTGAAGCTACAATTTTTTCTGGATCACGGGTTGAAATGACTCCGATAGCATAAGATCCTTCTATCTCTTTTAGAGATTCTTTTACCGCTGAGGTTAAATTATCCTTATAATTACTTTCTATTAAATGAGGAAGAATTTCAGTATCTGTCTCCGAGACAAAATTATGCCCTTCTGAAATTAATCTTTCTTTTAAAAGAAGATAATTTTCTATAATACCATTATGCACTACCACTATTTCTGAATTACATCCATTATGAGGGTGAGCATTTAGGTTATTAGGTTTCCCATGAGTAGCCCATCTAGTATGTCCCAATCCTGTATTCCCTTTCGGTATACTCTTCTTTAATAAGTCTTCTAATATAGCTATCTTCCCTTTACTTTTTTTAATTTCAATTTTATTATCTTTTAATACCGCAATACCTGCAGAATCATATCCTCTATATTCTAATTTCTTTAACCCATCTAACAAAATTGGTACTGCTTCTTTTGAACCAATATATCCAATTATTCCGCACATTTTTCATCCTTTCTTAAATTAAATATTTTTTTAAAAAACAAAATACCCTATTAACAATCCATTAAGGAAGATAATAGGGTATTATTTTTAAAAATTCTTTAGTGTTAATAAAATACTAATACAAAATAAAAAACTATTGTTGGTTAATTTTTATTTAAAGAAAGTTTTATTGAATCCCTAAATGGATCCTAACCATAAAAACCTTTTTGTCCTTGTCATTACTCGAAAGTTTTGTAGGTTTTTTAAGGATCTGGCCAACCCAGGAGCATCCGCCGAATTTTCGATAAACTCCTACCTCGTCAACTTACTTTGCAATATAAAGTTATTTAAAAATAAGTAAGTTCTGGCGCTTATATTCAATTTTTTTTAATCTAAATTCCTTATCACCTCTCTTTACAGTTAGTTAGCTGGTTAGATAGTTAACTGGTTTAATATTAATTCATCAACTAACTAACCAAGTAACTAATTAAACAACTAACCAAATACGCTATACTATTTATATATTTTCTCTTTCAATCACCTCTCTTAAATCTTGAGAAATTTCCTCTAATTCTTCCCTACTTTCTCCCTCTAATAATATCCTGATTAAAGGTTCGGTCCCAGAAGGTCGTACGAAAATTCTCCCTTTCCCTTTAAATTTCCTTTCTATTTCCTTAATAGTTTTTTCTATGTAAATATTTTTAAAGAATTCCCCTTTATCTTTAACTTTAAAATTTAAAATAATTTGAGGATATTTTTCCATTGCTGAGGCTAAATTAGATAAAGATTTTTCTTCTTCTTGAAGAACTTTTAAAAGCTGTAGAGAAGTTAATAATCCATCTCCAGTAGTGCCATATTGTAAAAAAATAATATGACCTGATTGTTCACCTCCTAATACTGCCTTAATCTTCTTCATCATTTCCAATACATAACGGTCACCAATATTGGTTCTAATAACTTTTCCACCTGCTTTTTTTATAACTCGATCAAGGCCAATATTACTCATCAAAGTTGTTACAATCGTATTATTTAGTAATTGGCCTTTCTTGATGAGATTTAAAGCATAGATTGCCATAATTTGATCTCCATCTACAATATTTCCTTTTTCATCTACAGCTATAACCCTATCTGCATCTCCATCATAAGATAAACCTAAATTTGCTTGTTGATTTAAAACTTCTTTTCTTAAGGAATCAGGACGAGTAGATCCACACTCAAAATTTATATTAACACCATTGGGTTTATTGTTAATGGTAATTATCTTCGCCCCTAATTCGGTAAAAACCTGCGGAGTAATTATAAAAGAAGCACCATTGGCACAATCTAAAACAATTTTATATCCCTTTAAGTTAAATCCGGAGGGAATGGTAGTTTTAATATAATCAATATATTTTTCTGTTGCTTCAGATAAATCTTTTACCCTGCCAATATTTTTTTCAGTAGGCCATTCATTCTTGGTATAATTTTTAAAATATATTCTTTCTATCTCTTCCTCTTCTAAATCAGAAAATTTAAATCCATCTCTCCTGATATATTTAATACCGTTATACTGGAAAGGGTTATGAGAAGCAGAAATAACTACACCGCAATTAGCATTATAAACTCTAGCAAGGTAGGCTACTGCGGGAGTAGGCGTTATTCCAACTCTTAGAACATCTACACCCATTGAGCATATCCCAGCTATCAAAGCAGCTTCTAACATATCACCTGAAATTCGTGTATCCCTACCAATTAATATCTTAGGATCAATTTCATCTTTAAATAAATATGCCCCAGCTCTTCCTATATGAAAAACCACTTCAGCAATCATTGGTTCTTTGTTTGCTACCCCTCTTATACCATCTGTTCCAAATAATTTTTTCATTAATTACCTCTTTATTAATTGACCAATCAACCAATTGCCCGATTTACCAATTATTTATTCATTGATTTTAATATAATCTTTCTGCTTCCGCAAATATACGCAATTTTCGATATAATTTTATTCTAGATTCCGTTTCCTGACTCCTGAATTCTACTTACCATCTTATTATTTCTTTACTATATACTATATACTTAGTTATTAATTAATACTGTTACTTCTTCTGGTTCAATTTTTATCAAAGAAATTCCATCAGGAACTTCTACTTGAACTTTTACTTTCTGTTCTACCTTGAAATTGTCTGCAAATTTTACAAAAGCTTTTATATCTTCTTTCTTTAATGGATCAATTAAAATATTTTCCCCTTCAATTATTACCTCCACTACCTCAGGTTTTATTTCGTAAGATACGAAGGGAGATAAATTTTGAAGTATAACTGGAACACTTTGTAGAGTTTTCTGAACTAATGCCTCTTTAACCTGTATAGTTACTTCTATTAAGGTAGTCTCACCTTCTACTATATTTAGCCCCTCATTTAATGCTGGCGGAACTTTTACGGATAGAGTCTTAGTAATTCCGCTCACATTAATAGGAATAGTCTCTAAAAATTCTAAATTGTTTATTTTAGAATAATTTCCAAAAATCTTTATTTCATCAGGGTTAGCCAATATTTGAGAAATATAATAACCTGGAGCTGGTTTCCCTATTATTCTTGGTTTTACTGGTAATATTTTCTCAGGATAACCAAGAGATAGAGAAATAGAAACTTCTACTGTATCCGGTTCAATCTTTACTCCTTTAACCTCATTTCCATTTACATCTATTGCATTTATTTTTATCTTTTTATTAAAATCTTCTTTAATTCCAGAAATATCAATGGTACAAATTTCTTGCTTTACATTTTCTAATATACTTTGAGCTCCAATTATCTTAACTTTGGAAGGAATAATTTTAGGTTCCTCAGCTAAAGAATATCCTTTTTCAGGTATTCCTATTAAACTATATTCAACTTCAACTTCTTTGGTTAAAATTCTCTCAATATCTGCTTTAATTTCCGAAGGAATAATTTTGATAATTTCCGTTCTCTTAGGAGGAACAATTTCTACTTTTAATATATATTGACCTACTTTATTAATTTCTGAAAAATTTACTATTCCTGTAATTTGATGAGAAGAAATGTTGTTTATTATATTTTTAGGACCTTTAATTCCTACGCTTACCGTTGATGGAAACTCTTTTACCACTAAATCTTCTTTGAGGTTAGTAGCAGTAAGAGATACATCAATAAAACTTTGTACTATAGGGTTCTCTCCACTTACTACGTATAACCATAAAATAATAGCTAAAAATATAGAGAGTAGTTTAATATCAATATTTTTTAATAACCAACTTCTTAATTCTTTCATTTATTATCTTCCTCTTTGGACCAGAAAGTAAATTCAGAAACTATCTTAGGCTGGTATAAGTGGGCTAGCATCTTTTTTAATCCTTGAGGTTCTAAAGGTCGAGTAATTTTTCCATCTAAAGAAATTGAGACATTACCGGTTTCTTCTGATACTACAATTATTAAGGCATCACTCTGCTCACTTAAACCCAAAGCTGCTCTATGTCGAGTACCCATAGATTTGCTAATATCCATTCTCTCACTTAGTGGTAAAATACAATTCGCTCCTATTATCTTATTACCCCTAATAATTACAGCTCCATCGTGTAAGGGAGAATCAGGCATAAATATAGAATACAATAATTCAGGAGAAAATTCACTATTTAAAATAATGCCGGTCTCTAAAATATCTTTTAAGCCAATTTCTCTTTCCAAAACAATTAAAGCTCCTTTGTGTTTTGCGGAAAGCATAGGTATAACCATAACCAATCCGTTTATTAATTGTTCAATCTTTTTGTTATCTTCTTTACGCAAAAAAGAAGTATTTATTAAAAAACCTCTCCTCCCCATCTTCAATAATCCTCTTCTTATTTCTGGTTGAAATATTATGGGCAATGCTACGACCATCATAGCCATAGCTCCTTTTAAAAGCCAATTAATAGCCCGAAAGCCAAGTTGATCAGCAACGAAAGAAGCAATAAAAAGAACAATTAATCCTTTGATTAATTGTAATGCCGGAGTATCCTTAATTAATAATATTATATGATATAATACAAAAGCAATGACTAATATATCAATAATATCCAAAAGGTGAAAAGAGATAGACACTTGATCCTCCTTTATCCACTTTTATAATATTCAAAAAGCAATTTTTATATATAGTGCGTTGTAGATAATTTTATAGTAAATTATGATTTTTTAGTTATAATTATGTTGTAGGGGCACAATGAATTGTGCCCTCGCCATATTATTACCTAATTTCTCCTGTGGGCACGATGCATCGTGCCCCTACATTACCATTTTGTTTACTTTTTGGGTTACAACCATATTATAATAAAAAGATAATAAGAAGTAGTATTTATAATATAATTTAATGGTCGATAGGACAAGATT
>JBGPSO010000086.1:0-6747 GCA_041490145.1 Atribacterota bacterium | reverse complement strand
TTAATCTTAAAACAATGAAGTCATATCCCTATGAAGAGAGAGATAAAAATGTCTTTTATAAAGCTAAGGAGTTTAAAGTAAGAATTATCGAACTTCCACCCGGCGGAGAGATGCCAACCTGTGAAATGCTTTCTTATGTAATCTTTTATTTTATTAAAGGAACAGCAGAAGGAAAAGTTAATCAAGAAAAAATTATCCTTAAAGAAGGACAGTGTCTAATTACTGAACCAGCAATACTATCTATGAAAACACAAGATGGCGTTAAAATGATGGGTATACAGATAAGGGTAAATAGATTATTAAAAATTAATTTACTATAAACTTTGGAGATTTTAAGTAAAAGACGTAAAAAGGTTGGAATTCCTATCGATCAATTATCTCTTACCGTTAATAAATTTTTCGATTCCCTGCTTTTTAATTTTCCATAGATTTTTTAGATGAGCGTCCTCATGAATAGGCTTTAGGAAATCTAATTTAGTAAAAGTTTCAAACTCTTCGCATTCCCAGCAGCCCTGGATATTCTTTTTTTCACAACATTTTTTGATTTTACAAAATGGAAGTGATTTGATTTATCAAATTAGAATTTCAAATGTTAAGACGCGATCTAATTTCCGATTATATGTTTCATATAACGTTTCCGATATATGAGACGTTTTGCCGTAACATACTCGTGGAGGTAAAATGTCCCCGAAGGGCGTAGCGACCGACAGGGAGCGGAGTCATATATCGTGTTAGGTGCAGTAACACAATATCATTAAAATTCATTGTACCAATAATATAGTAATTGTTGCTATTAAAAACATAATTACTACTAAAGTATAATAAAAAAAACCAATACGACCGTAAGTTAGTTTTCCTTCTTTTTCTATTACTTTAAAATCCATCCATGATTTTGTATAAGTATGTGTTTTAATTCTGTAAACAAAATGAATAATTACTCCAAGAATCAAAACTATTGAAAACCAAATAATTGTTTTTAATATTCCAAAAATAAAAAAAATGATTATTAAACTTCCCAAAAGTACAAATATTTTTGTGATTTTCCACCAAGCGGGTTGTAGGGTATGTTTTTTAAGAAAATTGATGTCGTTTTTTATTTCTTTAATAATCATTATAATTATTCCTTTTGCGTTATTGCACCTAACGTTTCCAGCATATACAAAGTTTCGGTGAAGCCGAAATTTGAGCGAACGAAGTGAGTCATATATGCTGTGTTGAGACTGTCGGAAAAGTCATTTTGATAAAGCTATATTCTCCCTAAATAGTCATTTTTTAACATCTAATCCTAAATTTCTATGTTGTTGAACTCATATAAAGTTCATATCTACATATACTTCCTGCTTTCTTACCCATCTCCCATCCCACAACATCCAATTTTCCCAATATTATGCACTATACAGTATAGCAACCATTGAATATTCACCTTTACTTCCCCTCGCAGTGTGAGGTAATCCATCCTTTTTTGTATCCGTATGTTTGCAAAAACAGGTTCTACTATTTTCATCCTTTCACTGTAAATCTCTCGCCCTTCCTCTGTATCAATCTTCTTGATCATCTCTTTTGAAAAGTCCCGTTCATGTTTTTCTAATGGTATCAATAGATACCTTCTCTTAGTCTCCTTCTTCCTGAGACATTTCTCTCTTAACCCACAATCACTGCAATCTTTCTGCCTTGAAGCATATTTCCCTAACACATAATTTCTGATCTTGGTTCTCCTGTTGTCCAATCTCAGTTCTTTCCCATTGGGACAAAGGTATACCTCCTTTTCTTTCTTATATTGAAAATCCTCTCTGGTGTATCTCCTCTTCTTCTCGGGCTTATGTCTATCTGCTGTAGCAAACCGGGGATCTCTTTTCCGAAAGTATGCATCTGGTATATAAGCATTAAGGTTTTCATCACTGCATTTTTCTAAATTATCTTCGCTATGATAATTGCTATCCGCAATAAATGTCTTTCCTTCAAAATAACCCTCCCCCAGTCCAATCGCTTTCACATTTTCTTTTGCCCCCTCTATCATGGGTTCTATATGCTCATTATCCTGGCCATTCCCAAATGCCTCTGCATGCACTATAATTTGATGCTTGGAATCTACTAATGCCTGACCATTATATCCTTGTATTACTCCATGTGCTGTCTTCATTTTTGCCGATTCGTTTTCTGTGATATTACTCTGTATCTCTTTGCCTCGCTTCCCTTGCCTGCCTTCATTCTCTGAAAGCCATTTCTCTATCTTTTCGGCCTTCGCTTTTAACTTCTCTATCTGCTTCTTCTTTTTCTCGCTATAATTTATCCCATTTGAAATCTCTTCCTTATCTCTCCTTATATGTCGCTCCATCAAATACTTAACCGTCTTCTCTATCTTCTCAGCCTTCTTTTTCAAGTCGGCCTTCGTACCACTCCATTCCTTGGAGGCATTCGAGGATAATTTTATCCCATCAAGAGAAAATTTCGTGCCTCCCAAAAGTTCCATTTCTTCACACATTAATAATATATTCCTAAAAAGGAATATTATCTCTTCTTGCATTGAGGAGATAAATTCAGCAATAGTGGAGTGATCGGGGGTGCTCCATGCGGTAATGGCTATAAAAGTTACGTTCTCTCTACAGGCTTGTTCTATCTTCCTTGATCCAATAATCCCCCTGGAGTACGCTAATAAGACTGCTTTCAGTATAACTTTAGGATTATATGCCGGTCGCCCGGTTTCATCATTTCTTATCTTACCCTCAAAAGGGGACAGATCAATTCTGGTCTCTATTAAATGATGAATGGCAAATTCTAAGGTCCCTGGAACCAACTGCTTTTCTAATATAATTGGAACCATTAGTGTTTGAGCATAGGATACTGGCTTAAATCGAGCCATAAAACTACCTCCTCATAATTGCTGTTTTTTTTATCAAAAATCAATCTTTGCTATATTTTTGAAAATAGGAGACTTTTCCGACAGTTTCGTTAGCCGAAGTGGCGTATAGTAAAATCATTTACTTTTCACCCCTATGATTTCAAATCCCATAAACGTTTTTGTAACTATGGACCCCTTCAAATTTGACTGATTGAGCATAGACCGAATCTCGTCCGCAGTATAAGATGCATTTATAGACGATATAAACCCTGGTCTAATCTCTTTGGGTTTAACCATCAATTTCATAAACCATCTCACAAACGAATTCATATCCCGACGCATATCACTTATGAAGTACCTCCCCTCTGGCTTCAACACCCGAAAAATTTCATCGAAAACCTTTATGGGTTGTGACCATTCATGAAGAGAACCATTAGTGAATACAGCATCGAATGTGTTATCATCAAACGGTATCTGGTGAGCATCGCCCTTCGTATATTTGACCCTAGTTTCAAGTCTATATTCCCTGGCATTTCTCTCAGCGATTTTTATCATTTCAGGACTGATCTCTACAGATCTGAGCACGGTACCCTCTGTCTTCTTCAACCATTCAAGACCCAGATAACCGGGGCCGGGACCAATTTCAAATGCAAACCCCTTTAGTATACCTGATTTGATGATGTGTTCCGTTTCCATCCAACCTTTATCTCTTAGTCTTCGCATCATGTTATCATATGTTAGTACATCAAATTCATCCTGTATTCCTTGATCCGTCTCAACGATTCTTGGCTTTACCATACTATTGCCTCCTTATTATTCTGTACACCATCCGCAATTTCGGCTAACTTAAAATAATCGAACTATTTCGTTTATGTTCCTAAATTGGCATATTTACAGAGTACTTATTTTGTGTGCTACTATTGGGGAAGCTTTAATAGAATCATACGAAAAAGTAATACTATTTTCCCTTGCTGTATATCTTTATAGATTCTTACGCTTGCCATAAACTTATTTTATTAATTCCTCCACACTTACATCTAATGCCTTGGCAATTTTTGCAACAGTTTGAACAGAAGGCTTTTTAACAACATTAGATTCTAATTTTTTTAAAGTAGTATAAGGAATATCGGCTTTTTTTGCAAGGCCGTCTTAGGTAAGACCTTTTTTCCAATTTTTGATAGCCTATTTAGAGTAACCCTCTTAAACATTCAATATTATATTAAATTCAAAAATAATTGACAATAAATCTAATTTTAACTTTTTGTTATGGAGACCCCCATATTTTCAAATTCTGCTGCAGCGTAATCTCACCATTGCTCCCAAGGTCATATAACATTTTTATAATCTTTAAATTCTTTAAAGTATTTAGATAATCCTTTGGAAACCCGCTCAAACTTTACTTCCCTTAACTTTTTCCTCAAATCTCTGGCTAAATCAGCAATTTCTCCTCTACAATCGATACAGTTGCCATTGCTTTCCCTCTCTCTTTTATAAATAATTTGCTAAGGGCTTTATATTTTCTTTATTCTACAAAATAAGTAAAAATCCTCTTTTTACTGAAATATTTTTAGTTTTTATATATAATATTTGACAATAATATGTTTATATGATAATTTCATCATATATAAAGACAGGTTAAAGTGAATTAAAATTACCAGAACAGGATTTAGAAAATTTTGCTAAATATAAAAAAGAAAAAATAAGAAAAAATTGCTCTTCTGGGATTTGAACAATTTTAGAAAAATAAGAAATATAATATAAAGAAAAAAGTATAAGAGGGAAGCAAAGGAAAAGATAAGGGAAAAATTACGAGGTAACTAATTATTTGGATTAGATAGGTCACAATAAATATGATATTAGATATAGTAATGGGAGGCTTATTAGCCTTAAAAGAATATGTTGCTCTGCATGTAGTAACCTGTCTTATCCCCGCTTTTCTTCTTGCTGGTGGAATTATTGCGTTCACTTCTCGTGACACGATCATTAAATACTTAGGGACAAAAGCAAAAAATATTATTTCTTTCCCCTTAGCCGCAGTTTCATCAATATTTATTGCGGTATGTTCCTGCACAGTAATCCCGATATCAGCTGGAATCTATCGTAAAGGTGGGGCGATTGCCCCTGCTTTTATTATATTATGGGTGGCCCCTGCTTCCAATCTTCTGTCAGTAATTTATACTGGAAGTATTATTGGATATAATATGGCTTTAGCGAGAATAATTACCGCCTTCGTTACCGCTTTTATTATGGGAATAATAATGTATATTTCTTTCCGAAAGGAAGAGGCAGAGAGAGCAATTAAAGAAGAAAAGGTAAGTGAGAAAAAAATTATTGCCGGAAAAGATATATTTCTTCTTTTGTTAATTCTTGGTAGTTTACTTTCTCCTAATTATCTTATCACTAAAGGGCCATATCTTCATAAAGTATATATTTTTGCTGTAGGTATCTCTATAACCTTTTTATATGCTTTTATGATTAAAAATAAAGGTGAAATTATCAATTGGTTAAAAGAAACTTGGTGGTTTGTGAAAATAATTTTCCCGCTCCTTTTGATAGGAGTTTTTATTGTGGGAATTATTGGAAAGATTCTTCCTCAAGAATTGATAGAAAACTGGTTGGGAGGGAATTCTCTGCGTTCTTCTTTCTTCGCCACTCTTATTGGATCAATAAGTTATTTTGCTACAATGACTGAAGCACCATTTGTAGATACTTTAATGAAATTAGGAATGGGGAAAGGTCCAGCCCTGGCATTGCTTTTGTCGGGTCCCGGTATGAGTCTTCCCAATATGTTGGTAACTATAAAGGTTTTTGGTTTAAGGAAAGCGGCAGTATATATTATCACTTTGGTTATTCTGGCTACCCTGAGTGGCTGGTTTTGGGGGAATTTTATTTTTTAGGAGGTGAATAAGGATAAAAATTGAAATTTTGGGACCGGGTTGTCCGAAATGTAAAAAATTGAGCGAGCTAACAGCGGAAGCTATTAAAGAACTTGGCGTTTCAGCAGAAATTGCTAAAGTAACCGATATTAATATAATTATTGGCTATGGAGTAATGCTAACTCCTGCTCTGGTGATTGATGGAGAAGTAAAAATAGCCGGTAAAATACCCAGTAAAAAAGAAATTACTGAATGGATTGAAGAGAAAAAATAATAATCTTAGAAGTCAAAAGGAGACTAACTAAATGAAGAGAAGAAGATATATTTATATTATAATTTTTTTAATACTCTTAGCTGTAGTCTTTGGTTTTAAAAAGGTATCTAACAATACTGAAGCTACTTTAAACGAATCTGCACTAACTCAGGAAAGTGTAAAAACTGATGATATAAAAGCAACTTTTGTAGAGCTTGGGTCGGTTGGGTGTATCCCTTGCGATAAGATGCAGCCAATTATGAAAGAAATTGCAGAAGAATACAAAGGACAGGTAAAAGTTATTTTCTACGATGTTCGGACTGTTTTTGGTGAACCTTATAAAAAGAAATTTAACATAAGAGCAATCCCTACTCAGGTCTTTCTGGATAAAGATGGAAAAGAATATTTTAGGCATCTAGGTTTTTTTGCAAAAGATGAATTAGTGAAGGTTCTTCAAATGCAGGGAGTTAAGTAATGATAAGAACTATATTCGAATGGTTATCCAATTCTCTTCAATTAAACCCAATTATTGCCTTATCTACTTCTTTTATCTGGGGAATATTCAGTATATTATTAAGCCCCTGCCATTTATCCAGTATCCCTTTAATCATAGCATTTATTGGTGAACAGGGTAAGATATCAACCAAAAGATCCTTTTGGTTAGCAACACTTTTTTCCCTGGGCATTTTAACCACTATCGCTACTATCGGCCTTATTACTGGACTTTTAGGGCGTATGCTGGGTGATATCGGCTCTTATGGAAATTATATAGTGGCAAT
>JBGPSO010000085.1:0-6819 GCA_041490145.1 Atribacterota bacterium | reverse complement strand
CTTTAAGATCATAAACAAATATTTTCTTTTCTTTGGTTTCTTGAGGTAGAATAGTGATTTCTATTCTTACATTATTATTAAAAGTACAAATTGCTTCCCCACTTAATACTTTGCTTTTTTCTGGCATTGGAACAAATTCAATTTGAATATAATCACTATCTTTAATAAAATATACCGGCTTACCTACTGCCTCATCCTTTGCATACATATTAAAGATAGCGCTATAAATAACTTTTCCTTCACCAGTTTGTTTTGCAGTACACTTAGTTGAACTCATAGTTAACAACGCCTGATTATTCTTCATAAAAGTAATATAATCCCCTGAATCCATATAATTTGTATAAATCTTTTTTTCAGACAAAATAGTTACTTCAACTGTTGCAGTAGCCGTTTGAATTTTTTGCTTATAGGGGGCAATAGCTTCTACTTGTTTACCGAAATAATAAGTACCGATGCTGCCAAGTAAAACACAGAGAGTTCCCAAAAAAACAACTATATAAGATAAGGTTTTACCAAAATTAGGATCCATATTTCACATCCCTTTTAACTTATCTTTTTAAAACTTTCTATATTCATTATACTACAAATATTTTAAAAACCCTCTTTTTTAAAAAAGCCCTTTAGCAAAAAGCCAAAGGGCTTAAACATATAGCATAGTTACTGATTAAACCTACAAATAAAACTTTTAGAGCTATTTTCAATTTTAAATTTAATTATTATTAAATAATTTTTCAAAGATATTCTTTAAATTATCATTAATACAATAATTTGCGAAAGGATTACTTAAATAACAACCACTAACTAATACCTTTCTATTGGTCAAGGATTTTGTGAATAAAAGAACAGCACTTATTCTCTTATTAATTTTAGGTTGGAATCTTCTTTTAATTAGTGGAATCCATTTTTTATATTCACAATTCGGACTTGATGTATCAATGCAAATTATACCAGGTGAACCTTTTGGCAATTGTCTTGACTCTCTTCTGAATATCTCTTGAGCTATGTTATCTTCTATATAAAGACCTGCCGTTCCTATTGTGTCTTTATCTGCATCTATGGCTACAGCATACAAACTACATGGAGGAAGTAACTTTCTCAATTTGTCATCTTTCTGAAGATCAACTTTCTCTATTAATTTATCATCTTTTCGAATATAAATTCGTTTTGCATCTAAATATAGATATGCAAGATCGTCCAATTTAGTATCATTAGTATTACCTATATTATATAACCAATTAATAATTCTTTCTAATTCTTCATCTGTAGGAAATCGCAAAATAGCCACCTTAGCATGCTTACCTTTTGCTGTTTTGCCTGCTATCTTTGCGATTTCTGAAGTAATTTTCAGACCCTTAATAAACATTTTAGATCTTTGTCTATGTGTTACTTCTAAATAAATCCATTGGCTATTCTTCATAAATCTACAATCAGATTTTTTATTTTCAATACAAGGAAATAATTCAGGAATTATACCACTCTTTATAAGATGAGCAAATATATATAATTCAGCATCTACGCCCTCCTTGTATAATCCCTCTTTCCATCTTTTTATAATTTCAACAGAATTTTTACACTGCTCAACTAATTTCCAATTTTCATATAATTCTGTAATATAAACGACTTCAGCAGGGACTCGATTGCCATTAAATCTTTTATCTATAAACTCTCTTCCAAATAATTTGGCAATCCCATTAAAAGCTTCTAATGATCTTTTTATTTGTAATTCGGAAAATTGATTTAAGCCCAAATCTATAATGTCAGATTTTGAATAATACATAATCTTAATTAATGAACTCCTTAGATTCAGTTAATAAAACTACACTACAATTATACTACAAATCTTTCAAAAAACCTTTTTTTTCAAAAAAACTATTTATAAAAAAATGACCCCCTGCGGTCGAGGACACAGGGGGTTATGAGGTATTTAAATGAAAAAGCACGTGCAGGTTGGTGGAAGGTTAGCAGGTTAAATGAAAAGCAGCAATTATATTTTTATTTTTATAGAGTTTATTGTACTCCTCACATGCACCCCTTGTCTTTTTAATGATTATTTGTTCAATTCCTGCTGATTTTATGTATTTTATTAAATCTTCTGATACTTTCATTAAACCATAAAATCCAGTTCCAATAATTAAAATATCTGGTTTTTTATTTATTATTTCCTTTATATCATCAATACAAAGATTATGCCCTTCCTTCCTCCACCAACTATCATAAATATGATCCGCAAAAATAATAAGATCTGAATTATATTTTTTCCCACTAATTATAATTTGTCCAAAACTATATTTTTCTATCATGTTATTCTTATCCCTTTAAGCGTAAAATTATTGTTTATAATAATATTAGCTAATAACCTGATGGTAAAGTGTTTTCTTGATGATATCGAAGCAATATCAAGTTCTTACAAATCAAGAGATTGCTTCGGTCGCTTTCGCTCCCTCGCAATGACAGAGGGAAAACTACTCCAATGACAGAAAAAGAAAAGCTCCTCCCCCATGACAGAATAATGTATTGATTGATGTATATCATTTTCGGATGATTATAGAAGCATAACCAACTACTTGATCATATCTACCAGAAATATCTCCCGAAGTAGAATATTTAGTCAATTCAGCTTTTTTTGCACCTAGTGTTTTACAAGCAATAAGCATTACAGTAATTGGACCAGGACCACACATAGTTAAATTCTGTTGGTAAATCATATCATATAATTTTTTAGGATCAAAATCTAGAATAGCATTTATTGCTTGCTTATCTATATTTGTTGCGTATTCTTGTGTTTCATAATGGGTAAAGTCCGAACTAGCAATGATTAAAACATTTTTATTAATTATTGAAGAACAAATTGATTTAGCAATTTCTATATCTGTATTAATATCCTGATGAATCATACAAATTGGAACAAATTTAACATTTTCACCAAAAATATATTGAATAAATGGTAATTGAACTTCTATAGAATGTTCAAATTGATGGGCTTTTTTGTCAATTTTAATTATTTTAGAGTTTTTTAAAATGCTTTCTGCAATATTTGCATCAATTTCTAATTCACCTAAAGGTGTTTCCCAGTTTCCTTCAACCATAATAGAAATATCTTCTCCAAAACCACGATGGTTAGGACCTATTATAATAATTGTATCAGGTTTACCATCTAAAGCAATTTTATAAAATCCATTAGCTGCAACAGGTCCTGAATACATATAACCAGCGTGAGGACTAATTAAACCAATAATATTTTTCTCTCCTTGGAGATTTACTGTGGGAATTTTGCCTGGGCCTATTTTATGTAAAAAACAATTTTCAATCTGTTTTTTTAAAGATTTTAAATTAGCATTATAGAAACTACCTGCAACAGCAGGTTTCCTTACTTCTGACTTATCCATAAAATTCCCTCCCCTACTCTTTTAAAAATTATTAGATTTAATATATAAACTTTATTATTTATTTTATTTTAATATTTGTCTATTCTGGAATGTCGACTGGTTTTTTTCTTTTTTATTTTTGGTAATACTATTATAAAAAATATCACTATAATTATTAATAAAAATATTACTCTAAAATAAGTTGAATAAAATAAATATTTAGAATAAGACAAATAATATCTTTTTTTGGCTGAAGGATAATTAGGATTTAAATTTAATACCTCTTTAAAACCCTTGGACGCATCTTTAAAAAGTGATTTTTTTTCATCATTTACAGCTAAATTGAATTGAGAATCAATGATCCTTAATTTTATTTTTTGGTCATCCGGATGGATCTTTTGAAGGTAGTTATAAGCTTCGATAGCTTCTTCCCATTGTTTATTTTCATAAAAAGCAGTAGCAATTCCTTCGCGGGCGGTTATATTTAATGGGTCTATAGAAATGACCTGTTCATATTCTAATATTGCTTTCTCCCAATTCTTTTCTTCGCTATATTTATCGCCTAAATTACTGTGAATAACTATTTGGGATACGCAAAATTTTACAATTCTATTATTTCCGGCATCGGCAACATAAATATAATCCCTGTCATCTATAACAATTCCTTCAGGGGAATTTAAATTAATTCTATCCGACTCATTACCAAATTCTAATTCGAAATTATTATTTTTATCATATTTTACTACTTTTCCGTTTTTGTAATCAGTGATATATATATTATTTTTTGAATCAAAGGCAATATATCTTGTACCGCTAAATTGCCCAAACTCACTTCCGCTTTCTCCAAATTTTCTTAAAAATATGCCTTCTTTGCTAAATACCTGTACCTGGTCATGTAAAGTATCGGCAACATACATATTTCCTTCCTTATCAAAAGCAATTCCTCTTGGGTAATAAAATTCACCGTCTCCCATACCTTCTTTTCCAAATTGTTTAATATACCCGAAAGTAGGGGAAAATATTTGTATCCTACTATTTCCTGTATCTACAACATAAATGTTATCATCTTTGTCTATGGCTATACCTCTTGGATTCGAAAATTCACCCGGGCCATTACCTTCTTTCCCAGTCATCAGTAAGGATTTACCTTCCGGTGATATTTTATGGATTCTATTGTTAAATTGTTCTACTATGATTATATTTCCGTTACTATCCAGAGCCAAGCCAACCGGGCCATCAAGCTTTAACGCATCCTCCCCTTCTCCATCCGGAATCACCTTTAGTAATCTTCCCTCAGAGCTGAATTTTTGTATACGGTCATTTTCCCAATCAGATACATATAAATTATTATCTTTATCGAGTGCCAGGCAAACCGGATAATTAAATTCACCTGCCCTATTACCATATTCACCAAAGGTTAATATGGTAATATAATCAATGTTTGCCATAGTATTAATAGGTGATAAAATAATAAAAATTATAATAATAAATATAGAATATTTTTTCATAATTTTATTTATCCTCTAATTTTTTTATTAAATATCAATATTTTAATTTATGTTATATTATCATCAATTGTTTTATTTTATTACTTAATATATTTAATGATTCTTTATGATATATTTTATCTTTTAAATTTAATTTGTTTAGATATAGAGGGCTACCATAATGAACGATTATTTTATATTTAAAAAAAGCAGGGAAAATCTTTCCATGAGGATATATCTTATGAGTACCAATAATTCCAACTGGAACGATTGGAACACCTGTTCTTATAGCAATTTTTATTACACCTAATTTTAATTCTTGTAATTCAATATTTAATGAACGTGAACCTTCAGGAAATACACCTAATATTTTCCCTGCTTGTAAAATATTTATAGCTTTTTTAATAGCAAGGATATCAATTTTTCCCCTATCCACAGGAAAGGCATTCAATCCTTTAAGTATAAGCTTTCCAAAAATATTATTAAAAGCTTCTTTTTTAGCAATAAAACAAATTTTTCTTTTCATTGATGTTCCTAAAACGATTGGATCTAAGTAACTTACATGATTCGAAGCAATTATTAAAGCTCCCCTTTTAGGTACATTCTCAATTCCTATTATTTTCATTTGCCAAAATATTTTCAATAATAACCAACATATAGCTCTTGTTATCCAATAGAACATATAATTTATCCTAACCTTAATTATATGATAATTATCCAATTGGCCAATTCTCCAATTTACCAATTAGTTAATCCTATTTTACAATGAAATTAGTTGTTATTAAATGGTGAATAATCGTTATTATCAATATAGAAACAGTGTGCCCGAGAGGATTTGAACCTCCAGTCTACGGCTCCGGAGGCCGTCGCTTTATCCAATTAAGCCACGGGCACATATATATACTATCTACCCCAACTAAGTCTATCGGCTAAAATTTTAGGCAGCCCTGCATTAATTATTTTTTTTTGAGTCAAGTAAATTGGATAAGATATTCGATAAATTTTAATTACCTTATATTCTGTATCATAAATTCCATAACTTGCATCTGGATTACCATCACGTGGTTGACCGACACTCCCACAATTAATAATATACCTTTTATTTTTTAAAATTTCAATGTAACCACCATTAATAAAATCAGTATAGTTTACCTGGTTATTGCTTTTACTAAAAGAAAAACATCCTGCTAAGTGGGAATGTCCAATAAAATATATTTTAAAATCATATTTTGTAAATATATCATACGCGCTATTTTCATCTAAAATATATTCAAATATTGGTTCACGAGGACTTCCATGAACTGCAAATATATTTTCAATAACTTGAATCTTTTTATTTAGGTTTAATAAAAATTTTTTATTATTTTCTTCTAATTGTTGAGAGGTCCATAAAATTGCTTTTCTTGCCGCATCATTAAAATAATTTATATTTATCTTACCTATAACTCCAAAATCATGATTTCCACCTATACATCTACAGTTTAAATCTTTTATCTTTTTAACGCAATAATTAGGATCCGCCCCATAACCAACAATATCTCCTAAACAAATAAATTCGTCAACTTTTCCCATATTATTTAATGCACAATCTAATGCTTCGGAATTACTATGAATATCTGATATTATTCCAAATTTCATAATTATTTTGACTTTCTTTTCAAAACATTGATATTATTATTTGATTTATAAATAAAAAAACGGCGTATCCTCGCCGTTTTTTTATTTAAATTAAGCTCTTATAATTTCTTTAATTCTCATAATTGCTGAAGAAAATATTGAATAACCTTTCATTAATTTTTCTTCGACTTCTTCTCTAATTATTTTATCTTCTTTGACTAATTGAATATATTTTTGAATTAAGGCGTCTCTTTTGTCCTTTAAAAGCTTGTATCCTCGCTTTGCTATAATCAATCTCTTTTTTAATTTTAGTAATTCCATTCGATTAGGGTTAACTTTTAATAGCATTT
>JBGPSO010000084.1:0-6925 GCA_041490145.1 Atribacterota bacterium | reverse complement strand
GGTGAATTAATGAGCAAAAAGGGGTTGATAATTGCTATAGATGGACCCGCTGCGGTGGGCAAAAGTACCATTGGAAAATTAATTGCCCAGAAATTAGGTTTTTTATACATTGATACAGGAGCAATTTATAGAGCTATAACCTGGAAAGTTTTAAAAAATAACCTTAGTGTAAATAATGAAGATTTAATTTCAATACTAGTTTCAAAGACTCAAATAAAAATAAATAGAGTAAGTTGTAATAGTTTAAAAGATTATTATCATATCTTTATTGATGGGAAAGATGTAACTGAGGAAATACGAGATCCAAAAATCGATCAAAATGTTTCTCAAATAGCTAAATTACCCAAAATTAGGAAACAATTAATTTCTCTTCAGAAAAAATTAGCTAAAGAGGGAAATATTATAATGGAGGGTCGAGATATTGGATCGGTAATTTTACCGTATGCAGATATAAAATTATATTTTATTGCTTCCGAAGAAGAAAGGACTAAAAGGAGATATAAAGAACTTACCGATAAAGGTTATAAAATAGATTATAAAGAAGTTAAAAAACAGATAATGAAAAGAGATGAAATTGATAGCAAGAGAAAATATGCTCCTTTAACTAAAGCAGAAGATGCTGTTCTAATAGATTCTACAGAAAAAACCATTGAGGAAGTTGAAAATGAAATTTTAAAGATAATAAAAAGATATAAAGAGAGTAGGAAAAAAATAAATTGAAAATAATATTATCCCAAAAAATGGGTTTTTGCTTCGGGGTTAAAAAATCAGTAAATTTAGCAAAAGATACTATAAAAAAAAGAAAAAATGACGTATATATGTTAGGCTCAATAATAAATAACCCTCAAGTTATAGAATATTTTAAAAAAAGGGGAGCAAAGATTGTAAATAGTTTAGGTGAAGTTCCAGAAGAAAGTGTAATTATAACCAGGACTCACGGAATATCTCCTTTGTTACTACATCAAGCTTACCAGAAAAGATTATCTGTAATTGATACTACTTGTCCATATGTTAAAAAAGTACAAGAGATAGCTGGTTATTTATATAAAAGTGGCTATTTTATAGTTATCTTTGGAGACAAAAAACATCCTGAAATATTAAGTGTATTAGATTTAATCCAAAATAATGCTTTAGTAGTCAATTCTTTTTATAAAATAGAAAAGATAAAACAACAGAAAAAAATTGGTTTTATTTCTCAAACAACAAAAAATATATATGATTTTAAAAAGTTATTACCTGCTTTGTTAAATAAAACTGAAGAATTAAGAATTTTTAATACTATATGTAAAGCTACAATAGAAAGACAAAAGAGTACCCTTGAATTAGCAAAAAAAGTTGATGTAATGATTGTAATTGGAGGAAAAGAAAGTGCCAATACATCTCGATTAGTAGAAATATGTAAAAAACAAGGAGTAAAAACCTACCATATTGAAACTGAGAACCAAATAAAATACGAATGGTTTCACCCAGATGATAGAGTTGGGATTACCAGTGGAGCCTCTACTCCTAATTGGGTAACTAATAAAGTTATAAATAAACTTAAAAAAGAATATTTTTAAGATACTTTTTCTACTTTACCTGCTTTTAAACATTTAGTACAAATATTAATTCTTTTAATACTATTATTAATTTTTACTTTTGCTTTTTGAATATTGGGAGACCAAGTTCTATTAGTTGCTCTATGAGAATGACTAATTTGTTTCCCAAACTGTAGCCCTTTGCCACAGATTTCGCATTTTGCCATTTTTATATTTCCTCCCCATCTATTATAGAAAATAATCAGTATTTCAAATTTTATCATATTATATAGAGCCTTGGCAAGTAATAATTCATAGTTTGTAATATTTATATTTAAAAAAGTAAATATTTAGACAGATAGAGTTCAGAAATAGAGATAGCATCTTGTATTTTATGAATCATATCTGGTATATTATAAGCAAATAGAGATTAGCATATAATACATAAAAAAAATAATTAAGAGTAAAATATGAAAATTGTTGCTGGAAAAAACAGAGGTAATAAATTAAAATCTCTAAAGGGTTTATCCATTCGCCCTACTTCTCAAAAAGTACGAGAAGCATTATTTGATATTTTAGGAATATCCATCGAAGGAACTTATTTTTTAGATTTATTTGCCGGTACTGGAGCAATAGGAATCGAAGCACTAAGTAGAGGAGCACAGAAAGTAATATTTATTGAAAAAGAAATAAAATGTATAAAAATTATAAAAGAAAATTTAAAAAAAACTAAAAATAACCAAAATTCCCTAGTTTTTAAAATTGATTTTTTGTCTGGTATAAAATTATTAGCTAAAAAAAATTATTTATTGGATTGTATCTTTCTTGATCCACCTTATAATATGGGTTTAGCAAATATTTCTTTATTAGAAATATCAAAATTACCTATACTTAAAAAAAATAGTGTAGTAATTGTTCAGCATTATAAAAAAGAAAAAGTTGAGGAAAATATAAATAACTTAAAATTATTTGATCAAAGAAAATATGGAGAGTCCTATTTGTCTTTTTTTAGTAATACCAATACATAAAATTTGTAATTAGAAAAGAGGGTTTTTTAGAAACTTGAACTAAATTATTCAAATATAAATTTTATTAATTTTAGCTTATTGAATTTTGTATAATCGTTTTAGAGGAGGGAAAAATGAGAATAGCGGTCTATCCTGGGAGTTTTGATCCAATTACTAATGGCCACCTTAATATTATTGAAAGAGCTACGAATATTTTTGATAAAATAATAGTAGGCGTGGCAAATAATCCTAAAAAATCAACTTTATTTTCTGCACCAGAGAGAATAGATATGATAAAAGAAGTAACCAAAAATTTAGAAAAGGTGAAAATACAGTCATTTTCTGGGTTATTAATTGACTTTATGAAAAGTAATAAGGCAAGTATCATCATCAGGGGGATGAGAGCTATCTCTGATTTTGAGCATGAGTCGCAATTGGCTTTAATGAATAAAAGACTTGCTCCAGAAATCGAAACAATTTTTATGGTTACTTGCTCCGAATACTCTTACTTAGATTCAAGTATAGTTAAGGAAATTGCAAGTTTAAATGGTTGCATAAATCAATTAGTTCCTGAAATTGTAGAGAAAAAATTAAGAGAAAAACTTTTTAATAAAAATATTTAGTAAAATTATATTACTTTATTTTTTAAGTTATAAATTTAAAAATTTATTGCTAAGTTAAAAAAATCTGTCTATATAATAAAAAATAAATAATGTCATATATTAAAAAATATTTTTTAATTATTATAATTATAATTTTAATTCTAGTTAATTTAATTACAACTCCTTATTATCTTGTAGTTCCTGGACAGTGTGTCAATTTAAGTCAAAATATTACAGTAGAAAATGGTGGAAAAGACGCCAAAGGAAAATTTCTTCTTACTTCGACTACAATTATAAAAGCAAATTTATGGCTATATTTATATAATTTTTTTGATACTAATGTTGATTTGAAAAATTATAATAAAGAAAATTTGGTAAATTTAAATCAAAAAGAATATATAGATGTAATGGATAAATTGATGCAAGAGAGCCAAATGATTGCTAAAATTGTAGCTTTAAAGAAAGTAGGGTATTTACCAGAAATTTCAGGGCAAGGAATATTAGTTAATAAGATATTAGATCATAGTTCAGCAAAAGATAAATTATTACCAGGTGACGTAATTGTAAAGGTAAACGATCAGCCTATTAATACTAGAGAAGAATTTTCAAAGATTGTTCAAAGTTATATTTCGACCCAAGTTATTAAGATTACCTTTTTAAGAAATAATCATACTTATTCAGTGTTAATTCCTATTATTGAACTTCCTAATACAGATAATAAAATAGAAAGGTTAGGTATTGGGATTTATGCTACTACTAAAGATATTAAATGTAAGTTCCCTTTAAAAATAGAAATCTTTTTAGATAAAATAAAGGGACCTTCTGCAGGGTTAATGATTGCTTTAGAAATATTAAATCAATTAACTGAAAATGATTTAAGCAATGGTTTAATAATTGCTGGAACAGGTAATTTAGAAATCGATGGAAAAATATATGAAGTTGATGATATTAAACAAAAGATTATTTCTGCTAAAAAGCAAAAAGCTGATATATTTTTAGTACCTCAAAATAATTACCAAGAAGCTCTTAAATTTAATCAAGATATAAAAATCATACCAGTTATAGATTTTGATGATGCGATAATGAAATTAATAAAATTATAAAAGCATAAAATTGCTAATAATTATAAAAAAAGAATCAATGCAAGCAAAACCATTCGCATCTTGATTAGTTGTTTCTATCGCTTTCGAAAGATGATAAAGATGGCCATTATTAAAAGGATTGTATTCGGTGATAATACCCCATATTTTCATAAAATTTCTCGATTTAAAAAATATTTTATGGTATAATTATACGAAATTTATAAAAAAATGATAGTAATAAAAATTATTAAAAGGAGATAAAAATGAAAATATCTCAAATAATTCGAGAAAAAGCCAAAAAAAATCCTAAGAATATCGTTCTTCCGGAAGGAGAAGAACCGCGAATGATTAAAGCAGCAGAAACAATTACTAAAGAGGGATTTGCAAATTTAATATTATTAGGGAAAAAAGAGAATATTAAATTCAAAGCGCAGGAGTTAGGAATTGAATTTCCAAACAAAATAAAAATTATAAATCCTAAAGATTCCGACAAATTAAAAGAATATGCGGAATCTTATTACCAACTTCGTAAAAATAAAGGATTGAGTTTGGATGAGGCTTATCAATTACTAGAAGACCCTCTTTATTTTGGTGCATTAATGGTTTATCATAATGATGCAGATGGTTTGGTTGCCGGTTCAATTAATGCTACGGGAGATGTTTTTAGACCTGCTTTGCAGACCATTAAGACTGCCCCTGGTATAAATATTGTTTCAAGTTCTTTTATAATGGTTATACCTGATTGTCCCTATGGAGAAAATGGAGTTGTTGTATTTGCAGATTGTGCTATAAATCCGGAACCTAATGGTGAACAACTTGCTGATATTGCTATCGCCAGTGCTGAAACTTTAAAGGTTTTAGTGGGTATTGAACCAAGAGTAGCTATGTTGTCGTTTTCCACCAAAGGTAGTGCCAAACATTCTATGGTTGACAAAGTAGTGGAGGCTACAAAAATTGCTCAAAAAAAGAGGCCAAATTTGCTTATTGATGGAGAATTACAAGCTGATGCAGCATTAATTCCCTCGATTGGAGAACGAAAGGCTCCAAATAGTAAAATTGCAGGAAAAGCTAATGTTTTAATATTCCCTGATCTACAATCTGGGAATATTGCTTATAAGTTAGTAGAAAGATTAGCTAAGGCTGAGGCTATAGGTCCAATTTCTCAGGGTATGAGAAAACCAGTCAATGATCTTTCTCGAGGTTGTAGCGTAGAAGATATTGTTAATGTAGTAGCTATTACTGTATTGCAAGCAGGTCAAGCAGGTAAGGTATAAAGATACAAATTATATTATAGACTTATAATACTTTAAAAAATAATGAGTAAGCATGGATAGAATAAAAATAAAAGAGGAAGGAAAGATTTTATGATTATATTATCTTTTAATTGTGGTAGTTCTTCAGTAAAATATCAACTTTATAATTGGTCTAAAAAAGAAATAATTGCCAAAGGTATAGTAGAAAGAGTTACTATCGGAAATTCTTTTTGTGTTCATGAAGTTAACCATAAAGAAAAAGTTACTATAAAACATGATTGTCTTACTCATAAAGAAGCTATAAAATTAATAATTGATAGTCTCATTCACCCCGAGTATGGAGCTATAAAAGATTTATCTGATATTACGGCTGTAGGTCATAGAGTGGTCCATGGTGGTGAAAAATTTTCTAAATCAGTAATTATAAACCAAGAAGTCATCAAAACTTTTAAAGAACTTGCTGGATTAGCACCTTTACATAACCCACCTAATATCATGGGTATTGAAGCAGCTATGGAGCTTTTACCCCATATTCCTCATATGGCTATTATGGATACTGCCTGGCATCAGACTATGCCTGATTATGTCTATACCTATGCCGTACCTTACCAGTGGTATGAAAAATATGGCATAAGAAGATATGGTTTTCACGGTACTTCATTACTATATGTAGCCAAAAGAGCAGCTGTTCTCTTAGGTAAAGATCCTTTTACCTGTAATTTAATAAGTTGTCATATTGGGAATGGGGTAAGTATCAATGCAGTAAAGAACGGCCTTTCTTATGATACCAGTATGGGATTTACACCCTTAGAAGGAGCAATTATGGGTACCAGAGCAGGAGATCATGATGCTGCTTTAGATTTATTTCTAATGCAGAAAGAAGGTTTTTCCCCTAAAGAAATGGATACATTTTTGAACAAGAAGAGTGGAATATTAGGTATAACCGAAAAATATGTAGATAGAAGAGATGTAGTAAAAGCAGCAACTGAAGGGGATAAAAGAGCCAAATTGGCGATTGAAATGGAAGCTTACAGACTGAAGAAATATATTGGTGCTTATACCGCTGTCTTAGGAAGATTAGATGCTTTAATCTTTACTGCTGGAGTAGGGGAAATGAGCAGTGTTATAAGAGCTAAGGTATTAGAAGGATTAGATATATTGGGGATTAAGTATGATCCAGAAAAGAATAGATCAGCTAAAACCAGAAATGCCGAATCTGATATTTCTGCCCTTGACTCAAGGGTAAAAATATTTATTATTCCTACTGATGAAGAATTAGTCTTTGTGGAAGATGTAATCGCTCTATTGGAAGGTACTTATGATTTACACACTAATTTTAAATATACTTTTCAAGATCCAAATTATAAAAATTTAATGAGAGAGAAAGCTTTTGAAAAAGAATGTAAAAAAAATCCAGAATTATCTAGAATTAAGCATACTAGGACTAATATAACACTGCTCATT
>JBGPSO010000083.1:0-7026 GCA_041490145.1 Atribacterota bacterium | reverse complement strand
CTAGGTTTATAATTAATTTATTAAAAAGGTTAAAAATAAATAATGAACAAAGTGTCTTTATATTTTAATATTTTTAATAACTTTGTTCATTATTGCAATTTTAATAATTATTTATGCCACTAAAGTAAATAATCAATATATAAATTATTTAATATCTAAAATTTTATATTTAAGATATCCCGCAGGGACTCTAATTTCTACTATATCACCCTTCTTTTTTCCTAAAAGTGCTTTCCCAATCGGTGAAGAAGTAGATATTTTCCCAAAATCGGGTTCTGATTCAACATAATCTAAGATAATATAGGTAATCTTTTGATTATTTTTTAAATCTTTAACTATCACTTCTGAACCAAGAGATACAAAATTTAAATCCTTATTTTCTTCATCTATCAATTCATAATTTTCAATAATTTTTATTAAAGTTAAGATTCTACCTTCAATAAAGGCTTGTTCGTTTTTAGCTGCGTTATACTCAGCATTTTCGGCAATCTCCCCAAAAGTCACGGCATTTCTGATTTTTTCAGCAATATCTTTTCTTTTTACTGTTTTGAGATAATAAAGTTCTTCTTCAACTTTTTTCAAACCTTCTTTGGTTAACATTACCTTTTTATCGAGCATCATAATATCTCTCCTTATTATAAATCATATATTCTATGCATTTCATAGTAAATAATAAATATTTTTCCTTAAAAATATAAATATAAGCACTATTAATTTTTATAATAGTGCTTATATTTATCTAATAATCTTTATTAGAGATTATAAGGTATTCATATTTTCTTGTCAAATAAATTTATTACTTGCTAAATCAATCCTAATTTTTCCCCAGCTTTTTTAAAAATATCTAAAGCTTTATCAATATCTTGAGAAGTATGGGTGGTTAGGACATGAGCCCTGAGTCTATTGGTATCTTTAGGAATTGCCGGGAAAAGAATAGGACATATAAATATTCCTTCATCATTAACCATTTGACATAATTTTAAAGTACCTTCCTCTTCGCCGACTAAGATAGGAACAATACTAGTAGTACTGCCCATCGTATCATAGCCCATAGAATTTAATCCGTCTCTAAATTGTTTAATATTTTTCTGTAAATTTACTATACGTTCAGGTTCACTTTCAATGACCTCAAAACAAGCAACGGCAGTAGCAGCTGCAACTGGCGGAAGACTTGCTGAAAATATAAAGGGTCTGGAATTATGTTTTAAATAACTGATTAAATCTTTATTACCGGCTAAATAACCTCCGATACTAGGGATAGTTTTACTTAGAGTTCCCATATGGATATCGACAGCTCCCTTTAGCCCGAAATGTTCTTCTATTCCGTGACCAGTTTTTCCTAATACTCCTATAGAATGAGCCTCATCTACCATCACTTTAGCATTATACTTTTTAGCCAAATGTGATATTTCTGGTAAATTAGATACATCTCCATCCATACTATATACCGCATCAACTACAATTAATTTATTAGTATAGTTTCCAGCTTTAGCTAAAATTTTCTCTAAACTTTTCATATTGTTATGTAAGTATGTTCTATGGTCTGCTCCTGAAAGTATACATCCATCAATTATACTGGCATGATCTAATTTATCAATTATAACTAAATCTCCTCTTCCACAAAGAGTGGAGATAGCAGCTAAGTTAGTTACATATCCACTACTATAAGTAACTGCATCTTCTGCACCTTTAAATTTTGCAATTGTTTCTTCTAATTTTTCGTGTATCTTAGTAGTGCCAGCTAATAATCTGACCCCTGCAGCACCAGTTCCATATTTTTCAATAGCCTCAATAGCGGCTTTTTTTATCTTGGGATGAGTAATCAATCCTAGATAATTATAAGAAGCAAACATCAACATCTCCCTACCATCGATAGTTACTCTTGCCCCCGAAGCCCCATCAATACTTCTTAGATAAAAATACCGTTTTTCTTCTTTCATTTTGTTCACTCTTCGTTGAAGTTCACTTATTCTATCTTCTAATAGAACTCCCATTTCTCTTCCTCCTTCTCTTAATAAAAATCTTATCTAATTTAACTTTTCAATCCTCGGTTTAAAGCCTATTTTTTCTATCAATTTTAAATAATCTTCTGGATTCAATTCTTCGGGAGATTTTCCAGAAATTGCCAAAAGAGTGGCTTGAAATACATTGGTTCCAAAAGACCTTCCATTTAATTCGGGGGTAGTAGTAATTAAATAACTCACCCCCCTCTTCTTGAGATCCTCCACATTAGAACTGGTAACAGTATTGGTGATAATTATTTTTCCTTCCATATCTTGAGGCATATATTGACTTATAGCTAAATAATCACCGGCTATTATATCAGCATCTTGGAAATACTTAACATACTTTAAATTTGATTTTTCCTGTTTCTTGCCGGTTGGATATAAATATTTTATGGGGACATAAACTAATATAGGTAAAAGTAAGCGAGCAAAAATTTCTATACTTCTAAAAGAATGAAGAGGGATAGGAATATTTAAAGAAAAAATTAAATCTCCAAAGGTCATCTCACACCCTGCTTCTATTAAACCCTCCGCCAGGCCAAACCTATCTACCGTAATAGTTACTAAAGCCTTTTTTCCTTTGAAAACTATATCAGTCTGAGTCTCAACATATTTCACCACATTCTTTTCTAATACATATTTTATCCCAGTACCGTCTACAATAGGGGTCTTTTTGATAACTTTTACTATTCTTTCCGATTCTTTTATAGTATATCTTTTCCCACCAGGTCCGGAATACAAATATAAGTCTGTTCCCCCTAAACCAAAAGCATCAACTTTACCATCGTATTCTTGGAAAATTTGCATCATCCTCTGAACATTGCCATCAGTTCCTCTTCTTTCGATTTCAACTTTCTCTCCTAAAATCTCTATCTCCACCTTATGATCTCTAGTTGAAGAACCTAAGCTAACTCCTAAAACTCTTTTCATTTTAGTTCCTCCTTAATTAAACTATAAACTAATTTTTCGCCTGTTTTACTATTTCTATTATTTCTTTAGGGTTAACATATTTACTCTCGTTAATAGGTGAATGGCCAATAACAATACCAATTACCTGGACACTAAATATTTTTTCCACTATTGGTACCCTCATATCTGAACCCATAAAAATAATTAAATCAAAATCGGCCAGGTTAACAATTATTTCCATAATTTCATTAAATAATTCACTATTCCCTTTTCTCTTTATAAACTCAAAACGTTCTTTTTGGGTAAAAAGTAAAACATATTCAATCCCTAACTCTTCTGCTAAACGGGTTAATTCCTCTTTGTTTTTAATAGGAAAACCAATCAATGCAATTCTTTGACCTCTTCTTATTTCCCCCAAGCTTTCTAATCTAGAGACAAAAGTTCTTTCAATCCCTAATTTACGAGCTACCCCTTCTTGAGTTACTCCTTTAGCTCTCAATTCTAAAATCTTATTGATTTCTCTATTTAATTTTTCTTTGCTTATAACCTTTTCCCCAATTCGAATAAACTGCATTTCACAAATACCTCTGTATACATTTTTGTATACAGTTAACATAACATAAATTTTCCGTAATAGCAACTTTTTTGAAAAATAAATGTTTATATTTTAAAGAATTTATCTTAAATTCTTCCTTCTTTGTAGTCATTATTTGCAGATTTGAAAAGTCCTCTATTTCTCAATGATTCCACCTCCTAATACTATATCCCCCTGGTAAAATACCGCTGACTGTCCTGGAGTAATCGCTCTTTGGGGTTTCTCAAAATTAATTAGTATCTTGTTGTCTTGGTAAGAAGAAATAATTGCCGGGGATTTTTTACTATTATATCTTATCTTTACCTCAACTTTTATAGAATCTGAAAGTTTATCACCTGAGATAAAATTTAAATCTTTAATTATTAATTTGTCTTGATAAAGGTCTTCTTCCTCGCTCAAAATAACGGTATTTTCTTGAGGATCTATTTTTATTACATATTTCCTTGTATTCGAAGATATGCCCAACCCTTTTCTCTGACCAATAGTATAAAAGGGAATACCCTGATGTGCCCCTAATATATTTCCCAATTTATCTATAAACTTACCCGGTTTTATGTTTTCTGAAACATTCTGCCTTAAAAATCTCCTATAATCCCCTTCTCGAATAAAACAAATTTCCTGGCTCTCTTTTTTTTCATAATTTTCTAATCCAAAATTCTTAGCTAATTCTCTGGATTGGCTTTTCTTGAACCTGCCCAAAGGAAATAGAACATAGGGCAATATGTCCTGGTTTAATCTATAAAGAAAGTAAGATTGATCTTTGTTTTCATCTATTCCTCTCTTAAGTAAAAACCTCTTGCTCTTTTGGTCATATTCATTAATAGCGTAATGCCCGGTGGCAATATAATCTGCACCTAAAGATTTTGCTTTTTCTAATAATAAGCCAAATTTTATTTTTAAATTGCAGATTACACAAGGGTTGGGGGTCCGACCTGCCAGATATTCTTTGCAAAAATAATTAATCACCAATTTTTTAAATTCTTTAATAAAATCCAAAACATACCAGGGAATTTCCAGCTTTTGAGCCACCCGACATGCTGCTTCTAAATTTTCGTCACCCTCATAAAGACGCATAGTAGCACCAAGAACTTCATAACCTTCTTCTTTTAACAGGGCAACCGCCAGAGAGCTATCTACGCCTCCGCTCATTGCTACTACTACTCTTTTTTTAAAATCTTTAGACATAAATTCATTCTCTTATTTTTTCTTTATTTCTTAATTTTCAAACTCTTAAAATTTCTAATTCTTCTTCTCTTAATGGTTTTACTTTCCTAGTTTTTGCCAATTCTTCAGATGCACTGTAATAATTAATATAGACTTCTTCGTCTTCCTCTTTATTTCTATCACAATACCTTGCTGTAACCTGACAAGATTTATCAATAAAATCATTATTCAGTTTAAATCCTTTTTTTATCAAAGAAATGGGGCCTTTTAAATTTTTAGCTTTAAAGAGAAAATCTCCCTCTTGGAAAAAATCTTTTAGACGTTCGTTCTCCTCTTTATTTCTCCCTACCACCAACTTAATATCTCTATTTAATCTGAAGTGTCGACCCAATTTTAAAAGGTCTATTTCTTCTAAAGAATATTTTTCTTGACTAAACAAATCTCTTAACCTTTTAGAAAACTCAGGCTCAGTTAATTTACAACCGCCCGCTGGGGAAGGATAGTCCTTTAAATTAATTTTAGCAGCCAATTCCATCTGTCTTTTTCTTGAGCGACCAGAAATATTCAACAATTTATTTTTGTTTACTAATCCTTCTTTTTCCGGGATAGTCTCTGGTAATAATAAAGCTGATAATGGTCTAAGAATTCTGCCTTCAAGCCCTGATTCTCTTTCTATTAAACTTAAACTATTTCTGTTCTGAGACATAGGTCTTTCTCCTAAAACTTCACCACTTAAAATGAAAGAAGCTCCTATCTTGGTCATATATTCTCCTGCCTTTTTAAACATAAGAGCATGGCAGTCTATGCAGGGATTCATATTCTTTCCGAATCCATGTAGAGGATTTTCTAAAATTCCTAATATCTCTTTAGTAATATCTATAATTTCTAAATCCATATCCAAGCCTTTTGTGACTATTAAAACTTCGTCTAAACCAAAAAAAGGGGTTTTAAAATTAACTCCTTTTACCTCTATCCCTTGCTCCTGGATTAGCTTTACTGCTAAGATGCTATCCAAGCCACCAGAAAATAAAGCTACTGCTTTTATCTTATCTTTCATCTTTTTGTTCCTTTTTAATATTTTGAGTAATTTTACATAAATCTTGTAAAGAAGTGGTGTCTAAAGTTTGATTTATCTTTTGAGTTATCAGCTCTAATAATACTCTGATGGCACAATCTTCTACTTTATTACATTTTTTTTGCGTACTTTTCTTAATTTTTCTACCAGTTAGAATACAATCAGCTAAAACTATTGGTCCCTCAACTGCTCTAATTATGTCACCAGCATTAATCTTATTAGCTTCTTTAGCCAACAAATATCCCCCACCTGCACCTCTGGTACTTTTCACTAAATCTGCTTTCTTTAATTTATTAAATAGTTGTTCTAAATATTGCCGGGAGATCTCTTGTCTTTTAGAAACATCTCTTAAAGAAATCGGCTTTAAATTATTATATTGATTTTGCGTCAAATCTATCATAGCTCGAAGTGCGTACCTTCCTCGAGTAGATAATTTCATTGCCCTTACTCCTTATTTTAAACTGACTTTACTAAAAAATTATATTATTTATGACTATTCTTGTCAACTTTTTCGAAATCTTTGTCTATTCTTTTATCTTCGGAGACCTACCGGGGATTATTCAAAAATGAGAGTACCGCACTCCCATACAGTCACTCGTAATGAAGGAAAGTAAAAGAGGAAAATAGCAAGCAGGAAAGGCTTATATTATAAGGGTTTTGAGTGCAATATGCAAAAAAACGTTCTTTTTTGCATTATTTTAAGTCGAGCTATGGTTTTACCCCTCGAAAATGGCTCTTTTTTAGCTAATTTTTTATCCCTTAAAAAGCTAAAAGTGGCTATTTATAAGGGTTTCGTGATTTTGGGGAGGCAAAAATAGGCTAAAAATAGGGGTCGTAATTGCCGATTTTTCGAAAATTGAAATGCAAAAAAAGGCACTCTACGTGCGTTTAAAGGGCATTCCTGAAGGGGGTTTGAAACCCTTATAAATAAAAGGTTTCAGAGGGGGTAAATAGGAACAGAGAACCGTCCCCTGTTCCTATATACTTGACCTGAATTCCTAAGTTTTAAAAGCCCTTTAGTAATCAGAGAAATAATATCTCTTTCTATTTCATTTCTACTCTTTCCTCTTATCACTAATGGTAATGCATTGTTTATAATAATGTCTTCCATTTTTTCTAAATGATTTTCGGAAACATATTTATATTTCATAATATATCCACTTTTTTAAAATATAATAAAACCACAAATTGAAAGCTTATATTTTAAATAATTTTATTAGCTTTATGCATAAATTATATTAAATTTTTATATTTAATATTAAATTATTCCTATAATG
>JBGPSO010000082.1:0-7026 GCA_041490145.1 Atribacterota bacterium | reverse complement strand
CCCCATCTTGTTTAGTCATTTTCTTAGCAAAAGTTACCAATTTACTCTCCTGGGATATTCTTTTTATCTTTCCTTCTTCTATCTTTTCTAAAATTGTACCGATAATCTTAGCACTTAAATTAGATAATCGATCATAAAGTTCTCTGTAGGTTTCATCTGGTAAAATAGTTATTTTCTGTTGATATATAATATCACCAGCATCTACTTTTTCATTCATAAACATAAAAGTTATCCCGGTCTCTTTTTCACCATTTATAATAGCCCGGTTAATGGGAGCAGCACCTCGATATTTAGGTAATAATGAGGCGTGAATGTTTAAGCATCCTACTTTAGGAATATTTAAAATATCTTTAGAAAGAATTTGACCATAAGCAATTACTAAAATAAGATCAGGGTTAAATTCTTTTATTTTTTTTATAGAATCATCATTATTAATATTTTCTGGTTGGAATACTTCTATTCCCCTATTAAGAGCAATTTCCTTAATGGGGGTAGGCAATATTTTTCTACCACGACCTTGAGGGCGATCCGGCTGGGTAATTACTCTTATTATATTTTCTTTACTATCTATTAATTTCTTTAAAACTGGTCCTCCAAAATCTGCTGTCCCCATAAAAATGATCTTAAGTATAAAAATCATCCCCTCTTCGGTTAGTATCCAGAATTTTACTAATTCTTTTGTTTTTTTAATTTATTTAACAATAGCTGCCTTTTTACTTTCCCTATTCTATCCACAAATAAAATACCTTCTAAATGATCGATCTCATGCTGTAGTGCCCGGGCCATTAGACCCTCTTTGGTGATTTTAATCGGCTCTCCATTTTCATTAAGTGCTTTTACGGTTACTTTTGATGAACGCTTAACCTCGCAATATACACCAGGAATACTTAAACAACCCTCTTCCTCTATAACTTCTCCCTCACTTTTAACCAGCATTGGATTTACCAATACTATTAACCCCTCTTCCTCTCCGTCAATAATAATAATTCTTTTTGATACCCCTACTTGGGGAGCAGCAAGGCCTACTCCAGAAGCAGTATACATTGTTTCTGCCATATCTCTTATGAGATTCAATATTTCTGGAGTAATCTTTTTAACCGGTAATGATTTTTCTCTCAAAACAGGTTCTCCATATTCTTTAATTTCTAATATTGCCATCTTTTTTTCCTGGTTAAATACTACTTACGGGTTCGATAAATCGAACCCCTTGTCATTGCGAGGAGCAAAGCGACGAAGCAATCTCGATCCCCCGGGATTGCCACGAGAAGCACTCAAATAATATTGAGTACTCCTCTCGCAATGACATTAAATATTTATTTTATAGAAAAATTATAACATCTTTACCGGATCTACATCAATTATTAACTTATTTTCTTGATCGAAATGACTTAATAATATTTTATCATATCCTTCCTTAAATGCCTGGTTAAATTTTTCTAAATCTTTTACTTTTATTATAAATTGTACTTGAAAGTGGTTTTTAGATTTCCGTAAGACCATATTTTCGGCACCCAGTAATTTAAATTCTGGGGCTTCTTTAACTTTGGGGATGGAATTTAAATAATCGATTAGATGTTTTGCTCTCTGCTTAACGGTCTCTTTTTCTTCCCCTTTAATCTCGATTTTAATAATATGAGTAAAGGGAGGGTAATTCAATTCTTTTCTCAATTCAACTTCTTTTTGATAAAAATAATTGTAATCTTGTTCTTTTATAGCAATTATACAATGATGCTCGGGATTAAAAGTTTGGATAATTACTTCTTTGGGAGAACTGATTTTCTTAAAAGAAGAAATAACCTCGCTAAGTAGTTGAAAGGTCTTTTCTCCTGAACGATAATCTGGTAAATTCAGCAAGGTATCAGCGGAAATAATTCCTATTAAATCTATATTGGTAAAATCTGCTCCCTTTATCACCATTTGAGTGCCTATTAATATATCGATATCTCCTTTTTTAAATTCTTCTAAGATTTGTCGATAATCATCATTTTTAATTAAGGAATCCCGATCTAAGCGTCTTATTTTAGCCCGCGGAAACATCTTTTTAATTTCACTCTCTAATTTTTGAGTTCCCATTCCTAAGGGACGAATATCTTTACTACCACATTTACTACAAACCTTCATTACTTCTGTCTTTTTCCCACAGTTATGACACACCAGTTGAGCTTGTTTTTGAATATTTAAATGGTAAGAAAGAGAAGTATTGCAATCAGAACATTTGGGTATATAGCCGCATTGGTTGCAAATCATAAAACTCGAAAAGCCCCTCTTGTTTAAAAAAAGCACAATCTGTTTCTTTCTCTTTAAACTTCTCAAAATAGCTTCCTGAAGTTCATAGCTGATTATCTTTTTTTTAGACTTTTCTTTAGTCATATCTATTATTTTATTTTTTAATAAACTTTCATCTTTTGCATTGGAGATTAAATCCACCCCAAGATAATTCTTTTGAAGAACATTCTGGTAAGATTCAATGGATGGGGTTTCGCTACTTAAAATCAGGGGAATCTTCTCTAATTCTGCTCGTTTTAAAGCAACTTCTCGAGCATTATATCTTGGTGCTCTCTCTTCTTTATATAAACTGCTATTTTCTCGGTCAACAATAATCAAGCCCAACTTATCAAAAGGCACAAATATAGTTGATCTCATCCCTAAAGCTATATCTACTTGTGAATTTCTTATTTTAATCCACTGAAAATATTTAGCTTTTTGATCAATCTTTTCATCAAAGACTACCATATTATCCTTAAATTCTTTTTCCAGCAATCTGGCTAATTCTGATAAATGAGACTCTGTAGGAGCCAATATAATAATTTGCTTTCCCTTCTCTAATGCCCTTCTGATACATCTGAAATAAAATTCCACCCTCCTGATAAAGTCATTGCTGCGCATTAGAATTGTTTGAAACTTTTGCTTTTGGATAATTTTTTCTATATTTTCCTTATCCGGGGATTTATCATCTTCAGATAGACGGGGTTTTAAGGGTGGAAGGTCTATTTTATCAAATTTGTTAAGCCAAGCCTTCCGGGTCTTAGGCATAACATAATTTAGCGTCTTTTCCCAGGAACAGAGATAGTAATTAGAAATCCATTTGGTTAATCTTACTACCTGGGGACTCAGTAGGGGTTTTTTATCCACTATTTGCATGATATTTTTTAAGCTTTTTATATCTGATTCCGGTAAAAACCCCACCAGGCATCCGGTGGTTACCTTATTCCTAAAAGGTATTAATACTCTCATCCCTATAGATATTTGGTCTCTTAAATCTGGGGGAATACAGTAGTGAAATACTTTATTGAAATTATATTCTAAGATTACTATTTCTGCATATTTCTTTTCACCATACATATTAATAAACTCATTAATTCTATTGTTCACTTTATCTTTAGAATCTCATCTAAGATCTTTTCGGCTAGATCACTTTTGGGCATAAGTGGTAATTCTTGAACTACTCCTTTGCTATTTATAAGCTTAGCTTTATTATCATCTGATCCAAATCCTGCTCCTTTTGCTGATATATCATTAGCTACAATTAAATCTAATTCTTTTTCCTCCAATTTTTTAAGGGCATTACCTACTAAATTTTCAGTTTCAGCGGCAAATCCTACTAATATTTTATTTTTCTTTCTCTTCCCCAATTCATAAAGAATATCAGAAGTTCTTTCCAATTCAATAACCAATTTTTCATCTTCTTTTTTTTTAATCTTTCCCGAGAATACTTTTTTGGGTCGAAAATCAGCCACTGCAGCGGCTGAAATTATTATATCTGCCTCTGAAAAGTATTTAAAAACCTCTTTTTTCATTTCTTCGGCAGACTCAATTAAAACTGTTTTAATTCCTTTTAGGGCAGCTAAACAATTTGGTCCGGTAATTAAAATCACTTTTGCTCCTCTAGCCTGAGCAATCTTTGCTAAAGCAAAACCCATCTTGCCAGAAGAATAGTTAGAAATAAATCTTACTTTATCAAGGGGTTCTCTGGTACAGGAAGCAGTAATCAATACAGTCTTATTTAGATAATCCTTTTTAAAAGTTAAAGCATACTCAACTTTATCTACGATATCCCCAATATCTGCTAATCTACCCTCTCCTATTTCTCCGCAAGCCAAAGGACCATATTCCGAATCAATAAATTCATAACCTAAAGCAGATAGTTTTTTAACATTTTCCTGATAAATAGGGTTAGATATCATATTTTTATTCATTGCCGGAGCAAAAACAACTCTCGCTTTAGAAGCTAGCACGGTAGTGGTTAACATATCATCAGCAATGCCCTGGGCAATTTTAGCAATAATATTTGCTGTAGCTGGAGCAATTAATATTAAATCAGCCCATTGGGCTAAAGAAACATGGGTGACTTTTATCTTATCATTTAAAGAAAACAAATTATCTACTGTGGAATGTTCAGAAAGAGTAGAAAAGGTCAAAGGCTGTACAAATTTTGTGGCTGATTCAGTCATAATAACAAATACATCTGCACCTTTTTTCTTCAATAAACTTAATATTTCTACTGCTTTATAAGCAGCTATACTTCCGGTAACTCCTAGCAGAATCTTCTTTCCTTTTAACACCTTTTTACCTCACCATATTTCGTATCTCGTTAAACCTCCGGCTCCTGACTCCTGAATTCCATTTTTATTTATATCTTACTAATCACCTATCTCTAATTATTCTATATCCTTAATTATATTTTCTTTAATTTTTTCCTCAGGTTTTTGGGGTTCTTGAACTTCTTTAAGATACACTTTTCCTGCTTTTATCTCTTCTAAAGCAATTAAAATTGGCTTCTTATGTTTGGATATCAGTAAAGGTTTACTACCAGATTGTAACTGCTTTGCTCTTTTGGCTATCATCATAGTTAATAAATATTTATTTTCTTCCACGCTTGGTTCTCCTCCTTCCTCTTAGTAAAAATATATTATTTTTATAATTCAAATCTATTTTTAATAACTTATTATCTTACATCTTTCAGCAATTACTATGGATTTTAGTTTTTTCATGGCCTCTTTTATATTATCATTAATTACTAAATAATTATAATTTTTCGCATATTTCATTTCTGTATGAGCGTCCTCTAATCTTTTTTTGAGGTCTTTTTCTTCTTCTGTTTTTCTTTTACGCAATCTATCTTCTAAATCCTTCCAGGAGGGAGGGGCTATAAAAATAAAAACACCATCAGGAAATTTTTTCTTAACTTGCATAGCTCCTTGTACATCTATTTCTAATAATACATCTTCTCCTTTTTGAAGTGTTTCTATTAAATAACTTATAGGCGTACCTTTGTAATCTCTATGTACTAAGGCCCACTCTACGAATTTATTCTCTTTTATCATCTTTTTAAATTTATCTTCGGATACAAAATAGTAATCTTTACCTTCTGCTTCTCCCTTTCGAGGAGCGCGGGTAGTCACCGAGACAGAATATTTTAAATCTGGGAAAATTTTAAATATTTTTTTTCGCAAGGTGCCTTTGCCTACCCCGGAAGGACCAGAGATAACAAATAGTAAACCTCTATTTAATTGCGTATTGCATATTGCGTATGGCGTATTGCCTTCAGAAAGAAAAGGTAAAAAATCTTTTTCATCGGTCATATTTAAAATTACCTACTTGGTAACACTTTCTTTTAATTCAAGATTTTGTCCAGTAGCTTCAGTGAATCTATGGGCAATAGTTTCAGGTTGAATGGAAGATAAAATTATATGATTACTATCAGTAATTATTATTGCTCTCGTTCTTCTCCCATAGGTAGCATCAATTAATTTCTTCTGAATTTTTGCTTCTTCTTTTATCCTTTTCATTGGTGCGGAACCTGGATTTAAAATAGTAATAACTCTGGTTGAATTCACAAAATTACCAAAACCAATATTTACTAAATCATTTACCATTTTCAATATCTCCTATTATTCAATATTTCTAGCTTGTTCTCTTATCTTTTCTAATTCACTTTTTACTAATATAACTAAGGAAGTTATCTTTAAATTATTATTCTTTGAACCAATAGTATTGATTTCCCGATTTATTTCTTGGATTAAAAAATCCATCTTTCTTCCTGCGGATTCCTTAGAATTTAGTAAATCATTAAATTGAATAAGGTGGCTTTTTGTTCTAATAATTTCTTCAGTGATGTCACTCTTTCCAGCAAATATTGCTGCCTCTAATTCAATCCTTCCTTCATCAACATTTAAACCATTGGTTAACTCTTTTAATTTGCTTAAAAAATTGCCTTTATATTCCTGTAAAGATAATTTTGAATATTTTTCAATCTTGTCCATTAACTTTATAATCTTTTTTATCCTTTTCTTTATATCATTAATAAGAATTTTACCTTCTCTTTCTCTCATCTCCAACAAAGAATCTAAAGCCTTATTTACTGCTTCCTCTATCAGAGGCCACATCTTACCAGTTTCTTCTTCTTCTTTTACCACTTGAAAAATATCTTTAAATTTAATTATAGAATCAATATTTATTTCATCTTTGAACTTATATTTTTCTTTTAAAATTTTTAAGGCTTCGCAATAAGAATTGAATAAGCTTTCGTTTAATATTACTTTTTCTTCTCCAGAATTATAGCTTTCTACTTTTATTAATATATTTACTTTTCCCCTGAATATCTTTTCCTTTATAAGTTTCTCAATTTTTTGTTCAATTTCTAAAGATTGCATCGAATTTTTTATCATAATATCACAATATTTATTATTTAAGGTTTTTATTTCTACTAAACATTCTTGGTCTCCTCTTTTAATCTTTCCTACTCCATAACCAGTCATACTTTTAATCAATTTTACTTCCCCTTACCAATTATATTTTTATAAATTATAAACTTCACATTAATTTTATGGTAATAGCTACTGCTTGTCAAATTAATCTTGAAAATGTTTAATATTCATTTATTTATATTCTCCTCTTTTGCTTGATTATCTCTTTACAATAGATTATATTAAAACTAATATAATTAAAGATATTATAAATATTTTTTTGCTATCATATTAATAAGGAGATTAAAGTGTCTTTGGATAGTATAAGTTTAGAAGCCAT
>JBGPSO010000081.1:0-7047 GCA_041490145.1 Atribacterota bacterium | reverse complement strand
GAAAGTCTGGTGTATGAGTATGTAAGAGCTACTATAATTGTCAAAGAACAAAAAATAAAATTATTTCATCAGGATAATTTAGTTGATGAAATTGACTACGAACTTCCTGATTAAAAGTGTATGATCTTATGCTACGATATTAACCCTTAAACTGGGTATACGATCTTATGCTATATAACAACGACTAAAAGAAAGGAAAATTATGCGGATAGGTTTTGGATATGATGTTCACCATTTGATTTTAGGAAGAAAATTAATTTTAGGAGGAGAAATTATATCTTATGAAAAGGGTTTAGATGGACATTCAGATGCGGATGTTTTGATTCATTCTATAATAGATGCTTTATTAGGAGCAGCAGGAGAAGGAGATATTGGACAACATTTTCCAGATAATGATGAACGATATAAAGATATTTCCAGTTTAAAGTTGTTAAGAAAAACTTATGAAATTTTAAAAGGAAAGAAGTTTGCTATAAATAATATAGATATTTCAGTAGTATTAGAAGAACCCCTACTTACACCTTTTATTATTAAGATGAAAAATAATATAGCTAAAGTTTTGAAAATATCTTCCAGAAGGATAAATATTAAAGCTACCACCAATGAGAAGATGGGTTTTATTGGGAGAAAAGAGGGCATTGCTTCTTATTGTGTAGTTAGTCTAACATATGCACCACGCAATATGAAATAAAAAGTTTTGAGTTTTAAATTATGGTTTTAAGCTTTAAGTTTTTAATTTTTACATAGATAATAATATTATATACATTTTGAAGGGAGGAGATTAGATAATGAAGGAAGAGGAAAACAAGGCGAAAAACAATGATAAAATAAAAGATAAAAAGATAAAAAGAGAAGAAGTTAAAAAAGAAGAAAAAGAAGAGACAAAGAAAAAATTTAAAGAAGAAGAAAAAAAAGAAGAAGAACATTTTAAAGAACCCGAGTTACCTGTTCTTTTTGTTTGGTTTATAGGTATGTTGAGCGGAAAGTCGTGGGAATATTTGGGTCTTATTATGAATCCTGAGACTAAAAAAGCGAATAAGGATTTAAAAAAAGCTAAAATTACTATCGATACTATAGCATTTTTATATGATCAAATTAAAGATGACTTGAACAAGGAAGATTATAATCGGATTGAAAGTTTATTGGCTAATTTAAGAATGAATTATGTGGAGAAGTTGAAAGAATCATAAAATTAAAGACTTATTTTATCAGAAGAAAGTGAGGGTGAAGACATAATGATAATGGAGAAATTTTACTTAAAAATCAGCTTAAGTTTATTAATACTATTTCTAATCTTAATTATAATTAGTGGAGCAATTTATGCTCAAGATTATCAAACCTATTATAAAAATGGGTATATATATTTTGCGCAGGAAAATTACGAGAAAGCCGAACAAAATTATAACAAAGCTATTGAATTAAACCCTAATTTTGAAAATGCTCATTATTGGTTGGGAAAAGTTTACCAACAATCTGGGGCTTACAATAAGGCAATAGAACAATGGAAAGAAGTTTTAAGGATAAATCCAGAAAATCAATATGCTTTCTTGTATTTAATAGGGAGTTTTAATAGTACATCTCGAATTCAATCAGATAGTGCCCCTGATTATTTAAACGAAGGAATTAGAATGATTGGGAATCCTGAGGAATACCTTTATAAGGAAAGCGTCCCTTCTGTAGACCTCTTGCTTACTGTCATTCCTTATTTTAAAAAAGCAATAAGTATAGAACCAAATTTATTAGAGGCTTATTTTTGGGCAGGAGAAATTTACCAGGTTTTAGGGGATAAAATTACCCGACAGTTTCTTTCTTTAGCCATAGAAAGCTATATAAAATCAATAAATATTGAGGAAGTTAGAAATCCTGTATCCTTTACTCATTCTTCACCATATTGGCGTTCGTATATTCAATTATCCAAAATGTACCATTCTTTAAGATTAAAAGATAAGGAAGAAAAATTATGGCTTGAGTTAGAAAGAATAAAGTCACTCCCCTATCAACAAGCTTTGGAAAAAAAGGGGTATTTTGGCTTTGGTTATCCTCCTAAAATAGAAGTTAGCTTTCAAGATGTAGATAAGATAGAGAACTGGATTTATCCGGATAAAGATAATACTTTTGTGGTTATTAATGGAGAAGTGCAGGGTGAAAAAGAAGAAAGGAAGACAAGTGAGATACAGAACCAAGAAATAAAAGTAGAAGGGAGTTTACCAGAAGAAAAACTAGAACCATAATTTAGTTAGCTAGTTAGATAGTTAGATGGTTAGTTAGTTGATAAATCAATTCCAAATCAATTAATCAATTAACTAATTAACCAAGTAACCAACTAACCAAATAAGGAGGAATTATAATTTTCAAAGAAAAAGAAACTATTAAGCGTTTAGGAATAATGGGCGGAGTTTTTGATCCCATACATTATGGGCATCTGTTTACTGCTGAGGAGGCGAGAGTCAATTTTAGACTAGATAAAATAATATTTGTTCCCTGTCGTCAACCTGCTCACAAAAGAGAAAACAATATTTCTAACCCCGAATGCCGATATTTAATGACTATTTTAGCTACAAGTAACAATCCTTTTTTTGAGGTATCTAAAATTGAACTTCATCGGTCAGGTCCTTCTTATTCTATCGACACAGTAAAAGAGTTTATAAAAAAGTATAATCATAAAATTAAAATATTTTTTATTACTGGAGCTGATGCTTTTTTAGAAATAAATTCCTGGTATAAGAGCGAGGAATTGATTAAGCTTTGTCAATTTGTAGCAGCTACTCGACTGGGATATGATTTAAATAAATTAGATCAAAGATTTAAAAAAATTATTAAAATTATGGAGATTCCTGCCTTGGCTATATCTTCTACTGATATTAGAAAAAGGGTGAGAGAAGGAAATAGTATAAGATATTTACTCCCCTACGAAGTAGAAGAATACATTTATAAGAACAAATTATATCAATGACAAATTTGGTGCCTGGCACCAAATTTGTCATAAATGTAAAATTTAGTGACGGGATCTTTTTCAAACAAAAATTAGGAGATGAGAATGAATATTAATTCAATAAAGTCGAGATTAAGAGAAATGTTGAGTAAAGAAAGATTAGAACATTCTATCAATGTTTCCGAAGTGGCTCGTGATTTAGCTTTAAATTTTGGTTGTAATGTGACCAAAGCAGAGATTGCTGGATTATTGCATGATTGTGCTAAAGATTTAGATTATAAAACTTTACAGGCGATGATTAAAGAATATAATATAAAGACAGATAAACTTATTTATAAAATTCCTAAGTTATTACATCCTTTAGTAGGAGCAGCTATAGCAGAAAAAGAATTTAATATTCAAGATTCTACCATTTTAAAAGCTATAAGAATACATAGTACTGGCGCAGTTAATATGTCTATTTTAGATAAGGTAATTTATCTTAGCGATAAAATTGAACCTTTAAGGAATATGGAGGGAATGGAAGAAGTAAGAAAGATAGTATGGGAAGATTTAGATAGAGCGATGTTAATGGTCTTGGATAAAGGGTTATTATACTTGATTAGTAAAGGCTTATTAATTCATACTATTTCTATTAAAGCAAGAAATAATATTCTAAATAAGGTGGTTTATACTTAATGTATGAAAATAATTTAGAGGGGAAGATAAGAAAGAGTAAAAAAAGAAGATTAAAAGGAAAAAAAAATAGAAGAAGATTAAGCCCCATGATATATTTTACCTTATTATTAATTATTCTAATTGTTTTTTTAAATTATTTTGGGATATTTCCCTTTAGTTCTAATATATTATCTTACAATCGAATAAATATGCTAATTGTAGGTTGTGACGAAATTGAAAATCAAGGACGGGCTGACACAATAGTTTTATTGAGTATTTCCCCTAAAACTAAAAATGTCCTTATTCTGTCTATTCCTAGAGATACAAGGGTGGAAATTCCAGGAAGAGGAATGAATAAAATAAATCATGCCTATGCCTTTGGAGGAAAAGAACTGATAAGTAAAACAGTTAGTTCGTTTTTAGATATACCTATAAATTTTTATGTTATAGTAGATTTTATCAAATTTGTTAATATTATTGATGAGTTAGGTGGTGTAGAGATAAATATAGAAAAAGAGATGCATTATATTGATAAAGCAGGAGGACTTAATATAAACCTTTATCCAGGGAAGCAAATATTAGATGGAGAAAAAGCTTTACAATATATTAGATTTAGGCATGATAACTTAGGCGATCTGGGTAGGATAAAAAGACAACAAAAATTAGTTGAGGCTTTAATAAATAAAATGATGAATCTCGACTCTGTTACAAAAATTCCTCAGATATTGGAGGGGTTAAAAACGTACTTAGAAACTGATATAAAACTACAAGATGCAGTTGCTTTAGCTAATCTATTTAAAGGGGTAAGCCAGGATAAATTTATAATTGAAACCGTTCAAGGTAATCCAGTATATATTAATGGAATTAGCTATTTAGAACCAGATACAATAGAAGTGCAGAAAAAAGTAAAATCATTAATTTATGGTCCAAATAGAGGAATAAAAGTAAAAGTTTTAAACGGGAATGGCAGCTCTGGAATTGCTCATAAAATTGCCAATGAATTAAAATTACAAGGATTTGAAGTAATGAATATTGATAATGCTGATAGCTTTGATTATTTAAAAACTAAAATTATTATTTATTCAGAAAAAGTAAATTTAAATAACCAATTTAAACAATTATTTAAAAATTTTGAAATTATTAAAAAATATCAAACCCAGCAGGAAGGTTCAGATTTGATTATAATATTAGGGAGAGATATGGTTGATTAGCGTATAGCGTGGAGGATGATTAGTATATAGTATGTAGTATTTAGTAAAGAAAATAGAATTCAGAAGTCAGGAGCCAGAAAACAGAGAGAAACAGTGATGAGCAATATGTGACAAGTAAATAGTTGTATATTCCAGATTGCAGGTTTTCTCTCTTTTTGTCATTTAAATCTGAACGTAATACACGATACGCAATACGATATACGAAAAAAGTTTTGAATTTTAATTACGGTTTTTCGCTTTTAACTTTAAGTTTTTAGCTTAATCAACTGGTTTGACTTGTAACTAGCAACTTGAAACCTGTTTAACCAGCTAACCAATTAACCAAGTAACTATCTAACCAAGTAACGAGGTGGTGTTTTTGAATAAAAATTCATTAACTGTTGCAAAAATGGTTGTATCTGCTGCGGAAGATAAAAAAGCAAAAAATACAATAATATTAGAAATAAGTAATTTAACTCTGATAGCGGATTATTTTGTAATTACTAGTGGTGATTCAGAACCCCAATTAAAAGCAATATCTAATTTTATCATAAGGAAATTAAAAGAAAATCAAATTAGATTATTGCATTATGAAGGAAAGCCGGAGACAGGATGGATATTATTGGATTATAGTGATGTAATAGTGCATATATTTTCTGAAGAGAAAAGAAATTTTTATGATTTGGAATATATTTGGCAAGAAGCAAAGAGAATTCGTTTTGGGAATTAAGTTCTTATCTCATAGACAAAACTCATTAACTCAGAAACAATATTGTTTTTTAAAACTTTATCATATATCATAAAAGCATAAAAAAAATTAGAGATAAATAAGTTATAAGGAGGAGGACAATGAGTATAAATGAAGAAGGTAAAGGAAATTGGATTTTTGGATTAATATTATTAGTAATTGGCATAATATTTATAGTTGAAAATTTTACTGATATAGAAGTTTGGGGGAAAGTTTGGAAATTTTGGCCAATAATTTTATTTATATGGGGAATAAAAGAGATCTGGCAAAATAAATCCATTTTTTTTGGAATAATATTAATAGTGACAGGAACCATATTTTTTGCTCAATATTTTTTTGATTTTGTAGTACCAGAAAATATTTGGAAATTTTGGCCTATATTGATAATTGCTTTAGGTATTGACCAAGTCTTTAAATCCTTTGGTGAGCTTAGAGGTAAAGCCAGGAGGAAGATAAAAAAAGAAGAAGAAAAAATATAATTACTTTATTTCTCTCTCTTTTTTCTTTTTTAAATCCTTTATTTCTACCAAAAGCACTATTAACCCGATACCTAAGTTAAAGTAAAAGACTATAAATCTCCAAGCTCCTACAAAAAGGCCTAAAAGGTAATGAGGGATAAAGAAAGAGAATAGAGAAGCAAAACCAACCTCTGCTGTTCCACTACCACCTGGAGTAGGCATAAAAGGTAAAATAAAGTAGAAGATGGTTTGCATTACCAATACGTGAGAAAGGTTAAAGTTAATTTTAAATCCTCGAAGAATAAGGGGAGCTATTACAAAAAAAGTACCCCAAAAAACAGTAGTATAGAGGATAGATAATAGTATTTTAACCCAATTTTCTTTTAATAGATTAAAACTTTTATGAAATTCTTTAATTTCGAAAATTATTTTATCAGTTGAATGTAATATTTTTTCTTTTTTAAAAAATTTAGAAATACAGGATAATTGTTGAATCCTTAGGATTAGTTTTATTATCATTTCCGGATATTTTACTGCTAAAACAAATAAAGAGAGAAGAAAGAGAGAAAATAAGATAGCCATGTCAATAAGAATTATAGAAAGAGTCGTATAACCGGTAATTATTCCCCTAAAATAGAAAAAGATAATAGGAGTAACGATAGTAAAAACCAGAGTCTTAAGTAGAGGAATAATAGTGGCAATCATCGTAGCTTTGCCCAAAGGTATTTTATGTTTGATATTTTTATTAAATAAATATATTTGAGCGGGTAAAGTACCAGAGAAGAAAGGAGTTATACCACCAGCAAAGTTGCTAATATAATATACTTTTAAAGCTTCAATAAAGGTGATTTTTTCATTAACTGATTCTACCACCATTTTTATTCTAAGAGCATCTATTGTGGCAGCAAATAGCATTAGAATAAAAGCTAAAAATAAGTATTTTTGGTTAATATAAGAAAAACTTGCCCAAGTATTCTGGTTAGTAGTGATAAAAGTAATAATTAAAAAAGTTATAATTCCAATAAATAAAGAAATTAACAATCCTTTAAAGAGTCTCTTTTT
>JBGPSO010000080.1:0-7080 GCA_041490145.1 Atribacterota bacterium | reverse complement strand
TCTCTCTTTTTGTAATTTATGGTATATAATTTTATATGATATATCTATCATACGTTTATAAAATTGTCAAGAAACTAAATTAATAAATATTATGAAAATAGTTTTATATTAGGAAATTTATAAAAACTTCTTTCTTCGAGAGAAAGATTTAGTCCATAAATTCTAATATTTCATCTATATCTTTTACTAATTTAGGTTTTAACTCTTGATTAGGAATCCCCAGGGGAACTAAGGCCATTAACTTCCAGGGCTTTTCTATCTGAAGTATTTTCTCTAATGCCGGTGTAGCAATTAGAGGACCACACATCCAACAAGTACCATAACCTTTCTCAGTAGCAGCTAATAATAGATTTTCCACCGCGGCAGCAACGCTTTGAATTTCAACATGAGAATGTAAAAGGTCAGCCTGTTCTTTCTTTAATCCATCTAATTTTAATACTTCATCCACCATAGAATGATAAGGTTTTACTAATATAGCAAAGACTAGAGGCGCTTTTACAAAAAAAGTAGAATAAGCTCTCAGACCTTTGACTTTAAGTCCTATTTCTTTTAATTCTGGCCAGTTACTCAACTCTTCTATTTCGCTTACAATCGCTTTTTCCATCCCTTTCAGTACCTCTTGGTTACTTATAGCTATAAAACGCCACATCTGTTTATTATGAGCACTAGGAGCAAGAGAAGCTGCTTGAATAATATCATAAATATCTTTTTTAGGAATTTTATCTGATTTAAATTTACGTATACTCCTTCGTTTTTTAATTGCTTCTATTAATTCCACGGCCATCTACTCCTTTTCCTTTTTAAATTTTTCATTTTTCCAGTCATATTTTTCTACTAAAAAATATTTCTTTTTAATTTTATCATATTATTTTATTAAAGCAATTATTAAAACCCGATTAAAATTTTACCACTATTATATTTTATTAAAACTAATATAACTAGATATAAACCGAAATTTCTATTTCTGTCCATCTAATAATTTAAGAACTTTAAAATATTGGTAAAAATTGTCATAAAAACTTGACAAGAAACATCCGTTTACTTTATAATATAAATAAACGATAAATTATGCTAATATAGCGATTTATTATTTAAATTCTTTAAAGGAGGCTAAACATGTTTCGAAAAGATTCCCTTGCCCCAAATCATAAAAAGACTCTTCAGTTGATTCAAAAAAATATTAGAGAGAGAGGTTATCCACCCACTGTTCGGGAAATCTGCAAAGCCGTAGGAGTAACTTCTTCTGCTACCGCCCATAAATATCTTACCATCTTAGAAAAGAAAGGTTATATCCACCGAGAAAAAGAAAAATCTCGGGCCATTCAGATTATACCCCAAACCAAGAAAGTGCCCGTAGTAGGAAGTGTAGCTGCGGGAAAGCCCTTGTGGGCAGCAAAAGACATCACTGAATTTATACCTATTCCGGAAGAACTTTCTGGTAATGAAGAAAGCTTCATGGTAAAAGTTGAAGGTGATAGTATGATTGGCGATCATATCCTTGATGGTGATTATGTCATGGTTAACCCTCAGCAAGATGCAGACAACGGAGATATTGTCATCGCTCTTTTAAACCAGGAAGAAGTTACCATAAAAAGGTTATATAAAAAGGACCATCAGGTTATTTTACAACCTTCCAATCCTCTTTATAAACCTATAAATACAAAAGACACTATTATCTTGGGTAAAGTTATCGGAATTTTAAGACGATTTAAGGGAGGGAAAAAATAGTAAAGATGCTATATATCGGCACTTCTGGTTTTAGTTATAAAGATTGGATAGGAACCTTCTATCCCGAAAATACCGAACCAAAAGAAATGATTAAGTTGTATGCCCAAAAATTTAAGGTTACCGAAATTAATTCTACTTACTACCGCATACCTCATCCAGCATCTTTTTATTATTTACAACAAAAAGTTCCTGCTGAGTTTAAATTTGCAGTAAAAGCTAACCAAGGAATGACTCATAGCCGAGAAGAAAATCCCACTATCTTTAAAGATTTTAAAGAATCTATAAAACCTTTGTCTGAGGCAGGTAAATTTGCCTGCGTGTTAGCTCAGTTCCCTTATTCTTTTTATAATACTCCCTCCAATCTGGATTATCTTCTCCGCTTCAAAGGAAGAATGGAAGATATAGCTCTGGTAGTAGAATTTAGAAATTCTTACTGGATAAATAATGAAATATTCAGAATTTTAAAAAACAACAACATAGGTTTTTGTTGTGTAGATCAACCCCAAATTAAAGGTTTAATTCCTCCTATAGCTGAAGCTACTTCTAACTTAGGTTATATTAGATTTCACGGTCGGAACAAGGCTAATTGGTGGGAACATGAACAAGCTTACCAAAGATACGATTACCTTTATACTGAAGAAGAATTAAAAGAATGGATTCCTAAAATAAAAAAGATTGCCGCAAAAACTACCGACCAATATATCTTCATGAATAATCATTATAAAGGTAAAGCAGTTAAAAATGCCTTGATGTTAATTAAACTTCTCCGAGAAGAAATAAAGGCTGGGGAAATTAAAGAAGCAGAGAAAGAAGGTTAAAGAAAAAGCACTTATATTTTTTTATTTTTTAATACAAACATACGTTTAATATTATTAGTTATTTGGTTAGCTGGTTTGCTAGTTAACTAAATAACCAACTAACTTAATTACTTAACAGAAAGGAACCTTAAGATGGATATGGTACATCTACATCTACATTCCCAATATAGTATGCAAGATGGTCTTTGCAGTTTGGATAATTTAATTAAAAAGGCCATCAAGTTTAATATGAAAGCAATGGCTCTAACTGATCATGATGGACTTTATGGGGCCATTCAATTTTATAAAAAAGCAAAAAAAGCCGGGGTAAAACCTATCCTCGGCTGCGAAATAAGAGTAAAAGATAATCAAAAATCCAATCAGGTCTGGCATCTTATTCTTTTGGCCAAAGACAAAAAAGGTTATAGTAATCTCTGTCAGATTATCACCGAAGCCTATCTGTCAAATCCCGGTCCTATTCCGGCGATAGAAAAAAATAGTTTAACTAAATATAGAGAAGGAATTATTGCCTTAAGCGGCTGCAAAAAGGGAGAGATACCTCTTCTCCTTTCCCAAAAGAAGACTAATCAAGCTGAAAAGACTGCTTGCTGGTATCAACAAGTATTTGGTAAAGAAAACTTTTACTTAGAGTTATCTTTTCATGGCCTTAGCCAAGAGAAAGAAATTAATTCTAAATTAATAGAAATAGGACAAAAATTGGGGATTCCTGCAGTAGCCACTAATAATGTCCATTACCTGGAAAAAAATCAAGCCTCCTCTCAAGGTCTATTAAATAAAATTGCCAATTTAGGAACAAAAGAGAGGTTCTATCATCAAAAACTTGAAACTGGTGAATATTATTTTAAATCTCCTTCAGAGATGGAGAAACTATTTTTTCAGGTTCCTCAAGCTCTTCAGAATTCAATTGAAATCGCTGATAAATGCAACTTAGAACTTAATTTAGGGCAAATTCATCTCCCTACTTATCCCTTACCTCTTTCTTATTCCGCCCCAAATTATTTAAAAAAACTTTGTCTGGAAGGTCTTAAAAAATATTATCCCACTCCCTGGTCAAAAATTATAAAGCGTTTGCAATATGAATTAAAAATAATTAATCAGATGGGTTTTGCCGGATATTTCCTAATTGTCTGGGATATAGTCCGCTTTGCTAAACAAAACAATATTCCGGTGGGACCAGGGAAAGGTTCTTCAGCCGGAAGTTTAGTCTCTTATCTTCTTAATATAACTGAGGTAGATCCCTTAAAATATCAACTCTTTTTTGAAAGATTTCTCAACCCGGAAAGAATAGATCTCCCAGACATAGATATAGATTTTGGTCAATTGGGAAGAGAGCAAGTAATCTCTTATATCTTTAAAAAATTTGGAAGTAATCGAGTAACCCACGTCAGCACCATCTCTACTTATGCCGCCCGTTCCGCCATTCGCGATACCGGCAGAGCACTGGGATTCCTCCCTCAGGAAATAAACAAAATTGCCCAACTTATGCCTATATTCTCCACCCCTGGAGTAATTAGGGCTTCTCTTAAACATTTACCTGAACTAAAAAATCTCCCCTCTAACCAGGAGCCTCTTAAATCGTTATTTTCTTTTGCTCAAATCATAGAAGGAAAACCCCGACATCTTTCTGTGCACGCTTCTTCAATGATAATCTCAGATCAATCGCTTTCAGAAGTAGTTCCCCTGGAAGTAACTAACCAAGGGGAAATAGTTAGTCAATATGAAAAAGAATCAATTAAAGATTTAGGTCTATTAAAAATAGATATCCTGGGCTCCCGCAGCCTTACCGTAATTAAAAAGACCTTAGAAAGGTTAAAGGAAAAAAATATAAATATCAACCTTAATAAGATTCCCCTTGATGATAAAGCCACTTTTTCTGCCCTGCAGAAAGGAAAAACTCTGGGAGTCTTCCAATTAGAAAGCTCAGGGATGTCTTCTCTTTTAAGAAGACTTTCTCCTTCCCATTTAAATGATTTAATCGCTGCTTTATCTTTATACCGGCCAGGTCCTTTAGACAGTGGAATGACCGAACACTATCTTAAAAGGAAACGGGGAGAAGAAGAGATAACTTATCTGCACCCCAAACTGGAACCCATTTTAAAGGACACTTATGGAGTTATCCTCTATCAGGAACAGGTAATACAGGTAGTTTCTACTTTTGCTCAGCTCAGTTTAGGAGAAGCTGATCTCTTTCGTCGAGCCATAAGTTCCCGTTCGCCATTAGAAATGGAAAAACAGAGAGATAGTTTCCTTAAAAAAGCCATAAATCAAGGGAACACCAAAGAGGAGGCAGAAAAGATTTTTAATCTAATTTCCAAATTTGCTCACTACGGTTTTAATAAAGCACATAGCACTTCTTATGCCCTAATTTCTTTTGTAACCTGCTATCTTAAAGTGCACTACCCCGCTTTTTACCTGGCTTCTATGCTCACCTATGGTATGGGCTACTATTCTTCCGATCGCTATATACAGGAAGCCCGACGTTTCAAGGTTAAAGTACTCCCTCCCGATATAAATAAGAGCAAGGCTGGCTTTACTGTAGAAGAGGGAGTTATTCGAGTGGGACTGAGTAAAATAAAGAGTATGGGAGAAAAAAATTTAAAATCCATTCTATCTTTAAGAGAAAAATGTAAAAGATTTAATTCTCTATACGACTTCTGTTATAAAACTAGGTCTTCAAAAATCAATCAAACCTTAATAGAAAATCTAATTAAGGTGGGTGCTTTCGACTTTACCACTTATCCTCGTTCGGCATTATTAAATTTACTCCCTCTCACTTTAAGGGAGGTTAGAAAAAAAGCCAAAGATGGAGCTCAAAATAAAATACCTAAAAATAAGGACTTAGATAGTACTGAACTAATTGCTTCTGATTCAATCCCGGCTTACTATTTTTCTAAAACTCTCCAAATGAATTTAGAAAAAGAAATACTCGATTTATATGTAAGTGACCATTCTTTAATTAAGTATGATAAAGAACTATCTCGTTTTCAGGTTACCAAATCCGATCAAATAGAAAATATTAGCCCTCAAAAGCTAATCTTAATGTCGGGAGTACTAATTCAGGTCAGGAGGCAATTTACCAAACAAAAACAAGTTATGGCTTTTTTGCTCTTAGAAGATGAAAAAGGTTTCTTTGAAGTAATTACTTTCCCCACTGCCTATCAAAAATTTCTTAACCTTTTTCATAAAGAAGTACCTCTCTTAATAGAAGGGACTTTGAGTAAAAATGATGATGATTTTAAATTAATCGCCCGGAAGATTATAAATATAGACAGTATATAGTATATATTTAGTTAGCTGGTTAGTTGGTTACTTGGTTAGCTAGTTAAAAAAATAGAATAAAGAAGCTAAAGGATAAGATAGTATTGAGTATCGAGTATATAGTATATAGTGAAGAAAAGAAAGAAAACAGAAGATTTGTTAGTTGATTAGCTTGCTAATCGTAGGACAGGCGAGACGCCTGTCCTACTGACGACGACGGGGTAACTGGTAAACTGGGTAACCGGCAAACTGGATAACTAAATTTAATTGGTCGAATCACCATTAATTATTAACCAGAAGGGAATAAATAATAATGAACGAGCACAAACAATTATCCATAATTCATCTGGATCTTGATGCTTTCTTTGCCTCAGTAGAGCAAAGGGATAATCCAGATTATCGAGGCAAACCCCTTATAACAGGAGGAATAAGTGGAGGAGGAGGAAATTTGAACCGAGGAGTGGTTCATGCTGCTTCTTATGAAGCTCGTAAATATGGTGTACATGCCGGTATGTCCATTTGGGAAGCCCGCCAAAAATGCCCTCAGGGAATTTTTATCTCTTCCCGAATAAGTAAATATTTAGAGGCATCTAAAATATTTTTTCAGATAGGTAGCATTTATAGTCCTTTAGTAGAACCATTAGGTATGGATGAACTATTTTTAAATGTATCCGGATGTGAATCACTCTTTGGATCGATAGAGGTTATAGGTAGAAAGATTAAAGAAAGAGTTTATGGTGAATTAGGTCTTAAGGTCTCAGTAGGCATAGCCGAAAATAAATTTCTGGCCAAAATAGCCACTAATCTGGGAAAACCAGATGGTTTTTATATTATCTACTTTAAAGATATTCAAAAAATTCTTTATCCTCTTCCTATCTCTGCCCTCTGGGGTATAGGAAGAAAGACGGAAGAATTATTAAAAAAATCTGGTATCTATCAAATAGAACAATTAGCCAAAATGCCTGATTCTATATTAGATAATCTTTTGGGAAAAAATGGGAAAAAGATAAAACTCCTGGCCCAAGGAATAGATGAAAGTCCGGTTACTCCTCCCTCGGAAGTAAAATCTATTAGTAGAGAAACGACTTTCCCCACTAATATAGCCGAAAAGGCAATTCTCATAAAAGAACTGCTTAAAATTTCTCAGATAGTGGGGTATACTGCCAGAAAAGAAGGTTATAAAAGCAGGACCATTACCTTGAAAATAAGATTTCATAATTTTACCACCTTCAATAAGTCAAAGACCTTAGAAAATTCTACCCATCTTGATGATATC
>JBGPSO010000079.1:0-7095 GCA_041490145.1 Atribacterota bacterium | reverse complement strand
AGGATCTTAAGTTTTAATTTGAAGTGACAGATTACATCCTAACAAAGAAAGTTATTCTTGTCAAGGATTTATGGCCAATTGGTCAATTTTTTTAAGAAGTTACTTAAATATTTTTCTTTTAGGGTAGGGGTATTTCCTCTTCCCAAAATAATTATAATACAATTGAGGGGGAATTGCAAGAGGGGGGATGATAGATAAATCATCTTATAAACTTTTATCTAAAAAATACTGGTGAACCCTTAGATCATCAGTTAATTCTGGATGAAAAGATGATACTAAAATATTTTTCTGTTGAGCCATTATAATCTTTCCATTAAATTTAGCTAAAACTTTTACTTCTTTTCCTATCTTTTTAATATAAGGAGCTCTAATAAATACTGCCCTAAAAGGTTCCCCGGCAAAGCCTTCTATTTTCAAATCGACTTCAAAACTATCTACCTGTCTTCCAAAAGCATTTCTTTCCACTACAATATCAATTAAATTAAATCCTATCTGTCTACTATCTTGTATCTCTTTAGCTAGTAAAATCATTCCTGCGCAAGTCCCATATATAGGCATGCCTTCTCTACCTTTTTTAATAATAACTTCGTCCAAATTATATATCCTGGCTAATTTTCCAATAGTAGTGCTTTCTCCTCCAGGGATGATTAATTTTTCCACTTTCTCTAAATCTTCAATAGTTTTTACTTTAATAGCTTCAAAACCACACCTTCTTATCATGTCTAAATGTTCTTCTACTGCTCCCTGTAAGGATAATACTCCAACTTTCAAGTTAATATACAGCTCCTCTCTGGCTTCGTTTTTTATTTAATTTTTATCTTACCATCCTCTATCTTGCATCCGTTCAGCTGCTGCAATTTGGGAAATCTCTATACCTTTCATCGCTTCTCCTAAACCTTCCGAAACCCGAGCAATAATTTCAGGGTTATCATAATTAGTAGTAGCTTCTACAATTGCCTTCGCTCTCCTTTTTGGATCGCTTGATTTAAATATCCCTGAACCTACAAATACTCCATCAGCACCTAATTGCATCATTAAAGCAGCATCAGCAGGAGTAGCTATTCCTCCAGCAGCGAAATTAACTACTGGCAGTTTCCCTTTTTGAGCTACTTCTTGTAAAAGTTCAAAAGGAGCGCCTAACTCTTTAGCTTTGGTCATCAGCTCTTCTTTGGGTAAATTCTTTAAAATTCTAATTTCACCCATTACCTGACGCATATGTCTAACTGCTTCTACAATATTACCTGTTCCCGGTTCACCTTTAGTCCTAATCATAGCAGCTCCTTCTCCTATCCTGCGTAAAGCCTCACCCAAATCCCTTGCTCCACAAACGAAAGGAACCTTGAAATTATTTTTATCTATATGGTAATTTTCATCAGCCGGAGTTAGTACTTCACTTTCATCAATATAATCTACTCCTAAAGCTTCTAAGACCTGAGCTTCCACAAAATGTCCAATCCTGGCCTTAGCCATTACTGGTATAGTTACCGTATTCATTATCTCTTTTATGATCTTAGGATCAGCCATCCTGGCTACACCACCAGCTGCTCGAATATCAGCAGGAACCCTCTCTAAGACCATAACTGCTACCGCTCCTGCTTCTTCCGCAATTTTTGCTTGTTCTGTGCTTACCACATCCATTATTACTCCACCTTTTAACATTTCAGCCAAACCTTTTTTTAATTTATAAGTACCTTTCTCTACCATGTACTTTATCCTCCTTTCTGATATTTTCTATTAATCTATTTATTATTATAATAGAAAAAAATATAAAAACAAATAATTACTTCTTTTAAAGATACCGCAAATATTATAAAGATTTGCGGTATCTTATGATTACATTAGGCTAAATATTTACTTTCATTGACTCTTTATCTTATCTTAAGTGTATAATGTAAACTTACTTCTTTTTTATTTATTCTTTTCAAAAGTTAATGCGGCTAAATATTCATACATCTTCCAGCGTCTTAAAACTTCTTCCTGGGCTTGTTTTAGTAATTTTTTAGCAACTTCTGGATTAGTACGAGTAAGCATTTTATATCTATCTTCATTGTAGACATATTCTTCTAAAGGAATGCTCGGAGCTTTAGAATCTAATTGAAAAGGATTCTTCCCTTCTTTAGTAAGATCAGGATTATATCTTAGTAAGGGCCAGTATCCAGACTGGACCGCTAATTTCTGTTGTTCTAAACCGTGAACCAAGTTATAGCCATGACTAATACAATGACTATAAGCTACAATAAGGGAAGGACCATTAAATGCCTCTGCCTCCTGAAAAGCCTTAATCACTTGTGCATCATTGGCTCCCATAGCTACTCGAGCTACATACACATCTCCATAGGAAATTGCCATCATTGCTAAATCCTTTTTATAAGTTCTTTTGCCCCCAGCAGCAAACTTAGCAATTGCTCCCAAAGGAGTTGCTTTAGACATCTGACCACCAGTATTAGAATAAGTCTCAGAATCTAACACCAAAATATTAACCTTACGCCTTTGAGCAATAACATGATCCAAACCTCCGTATCCGATATCATAAGCCCACCCATCTCCACCTACAATCCACACACTCTTTTTAGCCAGAACATCGATTAAACTAAGTAAATCTTCTGCTTCTACTTTTTCTATTTTTTTCAATTTTTTCTCTAAGACTTTTACTCTATCTCTCTGTTCTTGTAATCCTTTTTCGGTAGATTGATCCGCATTTTTAATCTCCTTGACTAATTCATTACCTATTTCGGAAGAAAGTTTATCCAATAGTTCAAAAGCATATTCAACTTGTTTATCCAATGCTAATCTCATACCGAATCCAAATTCAGCATTATCTTCGAAGAGAGAATTAGACCAAGCAGGACCTCTCCCCTCTTTATTAAACGTCCAGGGAGTAGTAGGCAAGTTCCCTCCGTAAATAGATGAACATCCTGTAGCATTGGCTATAAGAGCACGGTCTCCAAATAACTGACTTAAAAGTTTTACATAGGGGGTCTCACCACAACCAGCACAAGATCCAGAGAATTCAAAAAGAGGTTGTAAGTACTGGACATTTCTAACTGCATTAAGTTTTAGTTCCTTTCGGTCAACTTCTGGAATTTCTAAGAAAAATTCCCAGTTTTTAACTTCTTGTTCTCTAATAGGTGGTTGAGTAACCATATTTATAGCTTTTAAGTTGGGGTTGGTTTTATTTTTAGCTGGGCAATCCTCTACACAAAGACCACATCCAGTACAATCTTCAGGAGAAACTTGAAGAGTAAATTTCATTCCTTTAAATTGGGAATTTTTTGGATCAACAGATTTAAAACTATTCGGGGCAGAAGAAAGTAATTTTGGATCATAAACCTTTGCTCTAATAACTGCATGAGGACATACCATTACGCATTTTCCACACTGGATACAGGTATTAGGATCCCAGGTAGGAATTTCTTGAGCAATATTTCTCTTTTCCCATTGAGTAGTACCACTGGGGAAAGTTCCATCTGGAGAAAAGACACTAACTGGCAAATCATCTCCTTCACCAGCGATTATTTTTGCAGTTACTTTCTTTACAAATTCAGGTGCTTCTACTGGTATGGAAGAACATTCACTTAATTTTCTAGTAGCCTTATCAGGAACTTTCACTTCATGCAAGTTAGTAAGGGCATTGTCTACGCCAGCAAAATTAGTATTTACTATTTTTTCACCCTTTTGACCGTAAGTCTTCTCTATAAAATTTTTTATAGCTTTTGTTGCCTGTTTAATAGGAATAATATTACTTAGAGAGAAAAAACAAACTTGCATTATAGTATTAATCCTACCCCCTAAGCCTACTTCTTTGGCAATTTTAAAAGCATCAATTACAAATAAACGTAGTTTCTTCTCGATAATAGTCTGTTGAATTGAATAAGGTAGATGGTCCCACACCTCGAGAGCAGAATAAGGACTATTAAGGAGAAATACAGCACCTGGTTGAGCAGTTTTTAATACATCATAACGTTCTAAGAAAGAGAATTGATGACAGGCTACAAAATTTGCCCGATTAACTAAATAAGTAGAATGGATAGGAGTTGGGCCAAATCTCAGATGAGAGATAGTAAGTGAACCAGCTTTTCGAGAGTCATAGACAAAATAACCTTGAGCATAATTATCAGTCTCTTCACCAATAATTTTTATAGAATTTTTATTTGCCCCTACCGTCCCATCTGAACCAAGACCATAAAAAACTGCTCGAGTTCTATCAGTTGGTTCTATGGAAAAATCGGGGTTATAAGAAATACTAGTATGAGTTAAATCATCATTTATCCCGATAGTAAAATGATTCTTAGGAATATCCTTTTTCATCTCATCAAATAATCCCTTTATCATAGCTGGGGTAAATTCTTTAGAAGAAAGACCATATCTCCCTCCAATTATCTTAGGGGTATCTTTAAAATGAGATACTCCCATAGATACGCCTTCTTGAATTGCGGTTACTATATCAGTATACAGGGGTTCTCCAATACTCCCCGGTTCCTTGGTACGATCTAAAGTACTTATAATTTTTATAGTCACCGGTAAAGAATTAATAAAATGTTTAACCGAAAATGGTCGGTAAAGACGTACTTTTATTAAACCAACTTTTTCTCCTTGTTTCATCAGGTACTCTACTGTTTCTTCTGCTGTCTCAGCTCCTGACCCCATTAATACCATAATTCTTTCAGCATCTTCCGCCCCAAAATATTGAAATAATTCGTATCTTCTTCCTACCACTTTCTCAAATTTATCCATAACTTTCTGCACCAGATCAGGGCAGGTAAGATAATAAGAGTTAACTGTCTCCCGAGCTTGAAAGAATACATCCGGATTTTGGGCTGTACCCCTAATAAAAGGACGATCAGGAGAAAGTGCTCTTTTTCGATGAGCCCTTACTAAATCATCATTAATTAAAGATCTCATATCTTCTGGGGTTAAGAGTTCAACTTTAGATTCTTCATGCGAAGTACGAAAACCATCAAAGAAATGAAGAAAAGGCACTCGAGATTCCAGGGTTGCTGCTTGAGCAATTAAAGGAAAATCCATAGCTTCCTGCACTGAATTAGAAGCAAGTAAAGCAAAACCGGTCCCTCTGGTGGCCATTACATCACTATGATCACCAAATATGGAAAGGGCTTGACAGGCCACCGAACGAGCTGCAACATTAAATACAGTAGAAGTTAATTCTCCGGCAATTTTAAACATGTTTGGAATCATTAATAATAGCCCTTGAGATGCTGTAAAAGTTGTAGTAAGAGCCCCTCTTTGTAAGGATCCATGAACAGCTCCCGAGGCACCTCCTTCACTTTGCATTTCTGTTATCTGAGGAACCGTCCCCCAGATATTTGGCTTCCCCTCAGCGGCCCAAAGGTCAGCAAGTTCACCCATCGCTGAAGAAGGAGTAATGGGATATATAGTTACCACTTCGTTTAAGTGATACGCTGTATGGGCTGCTGCAGTATTTCCGTCGATAGTAACTTTTTTTCTGTTCATCACGATATACCTCCATTTTTTACAATACTATTTATGTTTATAAACTAAAACCTCTTTATTCTATCACCGATAAATCAAAATACTCAATTTCAAAAAAACTATAAAATTAGAAAAATACATTTAATTATTCTAATAGATCATCACCCTTTTTAATTATTTAATTTTTTGTCTACCCATTAAAGCTTGAGTCAAAGTCACTTCATCGGCAAATTCCAAGCTACCTCCTATAGGGACGCCATACGCAATACGGGTTACCTTTATATTTAAAGGCTCAATTAATTTATTAAGATAAGAAGCAGTAACTTCTCCCTCAATATTAGGATTAGTCGCTAATATTATCTCTTTTATCTTTTCAGTCTTTAACCTTTTTAGTAGACTATCTATTTTTAGATTTTCCGGCTCAATCCCATCTAAGGGAGAAATTGCGCCTTCTAAAACATGATATAAACCTTTAAATTCACCCGTATTTTCTATGGCAATCAAATCCCTTACCTTTTCTACGACACATATAATAGATTTATCTCTATTAATATTCTGGCAAATTTCACATACTTCTTGATCAGTTATATTACCACAAATTGAACAATGTTTAACTTTTTCTTTCGCTTCTAATATTGCCTTTGCTAAGCTGGCAACTCTTTCCGAAGAATTCTTTAAAATATAAAAAGCCAATCTTTGAGCAGTCTTAGGACCGATCCCAGGCATTTTAGAAAATTCATCAATTAATCTTGCTAAAGGTTTAATGTACCTAAAAGACACCTTATTTTCTCCTTTTAAAATAAACCGGGAACATTAATACCCCCGGTTAATTTAGCTATTTCCTGAGCAGCTAATTCTTTTGATTGGCGTATTGATTCATTAACAGCTACTAAAATTAGATCTTCTAACATTTCTTTTTCCTTTGCATCTATCACATCTGGTTCGATTTTAATTTCTTTTATCTCTTGTTGACCATTAATTATTATTTCTATTATCCCTCCACCAGAGGAAACTTTTATCTCTTTTTGAGCTAATTCTTCTTTAACTTCCTCCATCTTTTTCTGCATTATTTGGGCTTGTTTCATTAGAAATTTCATATCCATTATTACTACCTTCCTTCCTCTCCTCTTTAAAATTTTCTATTTTTTCCTCAATAATCGTCCCTTTAAACAAATTTAATGATTCTTTAAGCAATAAATTATCTCCTGAAATCTTATTATTACTTATTTTTTTAACCTTATCTTTCTTCCCGGTTACCCTTTCTTCTATTTCTTCCTCCCCTTCATTTCTTACTCCGGTAGCTTTTCTCTTATTCTCTAGTTCAACCTCTAAAAAGGAATCCTCTTCACCATTATCATTAATAATGCATTCTATAGCTAACGGTCTACCTATCTCTTCTTTAATTAATTCTTGTAATAAAGTCTTGTTATTTTTCTTTTCTAAACTCTCTTTATGAAAGATATATTTTTTATTAAATCCAATTATTAGTTTATCATTTTTTATGGTAATTAAATTGTTAACTATGATAAAAGAATAAACAGATATTTTACTTTTTTTAAGCTTATTTAAAATTATGGGCCAAACTTGATTTAAATCTAAATTAGTGGACACTTCTTTAGTTTGAATAAAAGAACCCTCTTTAGT
>JBGPSO010000078.1:0-7119 GCA_041490145.1 Atribacterota bacterium | reverse complement strand
GTCTAAAGTATGTTTATGTACGATTCAAAGATGAAAATGAAAAATTATCTCCACCAGATAACCTTGCCTTTGATACGATTAATTATGAATTTAAGGATTTAAATTCTATTAAAATAATTCCATCTGAAATTACTATGACCGTTGGCAGCAGTTACACTTTTGAAGTAAAAGGTTATGACATCGATTCAAACGAAATTCCCCTTGATGGTTCGCAAATTATTTGGGAGAAAAGCTGCGGAGTAGGCAGTTTGTCAGATACATCCGGACTTGCTATTACTTATACAGCTCCCACTGTTACTGGGGACAGAGATATCATGGCAAACTGTGGACCACTAAGAACAGGGGCGAAAATCATGGTTATTAATAAATAAATATTCTTTTGAAAGGAGAATAATTAAATGAAAAAATTATTGCTAATTTTAGTTCTAATTGGTTCAATTGTCTATTTGTTTATTGGTTGTAATGCAGTCACTCCACCTGTTGGCGAAGGAGAAGGCGAAGGGGAAACAGTAGATAGAGTGGTATTGGTTGAATTTTTTACTGTCGGTTGTCCAAATTCTATAATAGCTGAACCAATTATTGAAGGATTAGCTGAAGAATATGATCGGACAGAAATGATATTGGTAGAGGAACGGCCTTGGGGGACTCCGATTACACCCGGAGCTAATGATAGGTATGAATGGTACTTGCCAAATCCAGTTGACAGAAGCGCTCCCAACACTTTTTATAATGGCTCTAATCAAATAGTTCATCATGGTAGTGCTTACTATATTTTCAAAAGTCCCATTGTTAATGAATTAGCAAAAGACTCTAAAATTAGCATTACTGTCACCAGAAGCGAAAATAATGGAACTACTACCTTAACCGGAAAAATAAAAAATATAAGTAATTCCGCTTTAGACAATTTGGTAATAAATGGGATGACTTTTAGGGATTATTATGAAGCAGGACAAAGATATTTATTAAAAGATATTTTTAAGGGAGTGGAAGAGATCGGTGAAAGCCTTGAAGCAGGTGCGGAACAGAGTTTTACCTTTACTTTAGAAGGTGTTCAGTGGGAAATCAATCAACTGCATGGAGTAATTTTTGTGCAAAGCAGTTCTACGAAAGAGGTTTTTCAGGCATCATACGTAGAGTAAAATAAAAACAATATTCTTTGGAAAGGAGAATAATTAAATGAAGAAATTCTTACTGATTTTATTGATGATTGGATTAATTGTTTGCTTGCTTGTCGGTTGTAATGCAACAACCCCATCCGAGGGTGAGGGTGAAGGCGAAGGAGAAGGGGAAGAGGAAGTTGCCCGAGTAGTGTTAGTAGAATTATTTAATGCTGATGGTTGTGCTGAATGTGCGTTAGTAGAACCTATTTTAGAAGAGATAGCTGCAGATCCGGATTACAACCGCGATAAGTTGGTTTTTGTTGAAGAAGCCGGGTGGGGCGCGTATTCCATTCAGGAAGCTAGTGATCGTTATAAATGGTATTTTCCCAATGTAAGTGATAGAAGCACTCCTAATATATTGATCAATGGATTAAACAAAAGATATCATGGGAGTGCCGGGGTTACTAAAACTGTATTAACATCACAAATAGACACTCAAAGTAATTTGGAAGCAAAAATAAAAATTACTGCCACCAGAAACACAGATGCAGCATCTTCAATTATTAGTGGGACTGTAACTAATATTAGTGCTTCAGATTTGAGTAATTTAGTAATCACTCTTATGACCTACAAAGATAGGGGCCAAGAGGGCTTTAAATATTCAGTAACAAATATTGTAACTGAAGAAATCGGCTCTTTAACTTCTTCCGGTACCTATGCTTTTTCTATTACTGTTGATGAGCCTTATTGGGTTGGTAATGGTTTACACGGAGCGGTCTTAGTTCAGGAAACAGCCACATCCAATAAAGAAGTATTGCAAGTTTTATATGTAGAATAAATTGATTATCCAACGTTCCCCGTTTTCACAGAGCTTGCCCCCGTGAAAACGGGGAACAGGCTCGTCTGTCTGCCGATTTTTAAAAAACAATTAATTTTAATAACGAAATGGAGAGTATAAAAAAGTGAAATGTTACCATAAACCTATATTATTATTTGTAATGATTTTTATATTTATAACAATGAGTGTAGGATGTAATGGTAGTAATCCTATAATTCCGGGAATAATAGATCCGAATCCAACGGTCAATCCGGATAATAGCACGGTGAGCTATGTAAAAGTAAGCGCTTCTTCCTCTACTATAAAAATCAATCAATCATTGCAGTTTGTTGTAAAAGGTTATAATTCAGATGATGAATGGGTTATTCTTGATAAGTCTAAGATAAAATTATGGGATTGGCACGTTATAGGGCAATGTTATAATTGTGTTGTAGAATTTATAGATTTATCTCCCCAAAGCGGTTCTTTAACTACAACATTTTCTTCTGGAGTTACCGGAACATTCTATATTGTCGCTTATTATCAAGAAAACCCGGGAGATGAATATATTACCGATTATACTGAAGTTAAAGTAACCAACTAACTCAAGTAATTTATACAGAAGGAGCGTACTTTAATTTTGCCTAAAAAGAATATCATTTTTTTTATAATTATCGTAATAATAATTGTTGCAGGTTTTATAGTAATATCTGGTAATTTTTCAAGTAAACCCGAGCGACCCCCTCAAATATCAATTTCTGAGGAAGAATGGGATTTTGGAAAAGTTAAGCCGGGAACACAACCTCAACATAAATTTATTATCACTAATAAGGGAAATGAAGATTTGATCATTGAGCGAGTATGGGCATCTTGCGGATGTGTGCAGGCCTCGATTTTTGATAATCGTATTCTTCCGGGAAAATCAGCTGATCTTCAAGCAATATTTAATACTGCCGGATATGTAGGAATGTTAGAGAAAATTATTTATATTAAATCAAACGATCCCGAAGAACCTGAGAAGAAGATAAAGATGAAAGTAGATGTTGAATATCAGTTTAAGCCGAAAATTAATGCTCCCGCTACTGAATGGAATATTGGACTTATCTCTCAGGGAGATATTCTTAGTTTAAGCTTTACTATAGAAAACCAGGGAGATGCGGATTTAATAATTGATAAAATAGATACCTACGAACACATTCAAGTTAATAATGCTCTTCCTTTGAAGATTTTACCTAAAGAGAAATTTGAATTAGTTTTAATCTATGATTCTACTAATCACGAATTAGGCGATGTAAAAGAAGCCATTCGAATATATTGTAATGACCCGACAACGGAATCTTTGGTGATCAGGATTTCCGGTTATATAAAAGATAAAGAAGCACCTGAGATTTCCATCTCACCGACAGGGGCAATTCTTGATTTAGCAGCTGATTCAGAGGCCGGAGCAATAGGTAGATTCGCTTTAAAAAATTCAGGAGATGATACTATAAAAATTACTTCAATAAGGACTTCTATCCCTTATATTGTACCCCTACGATCCGAACTTGATTTAAATTCAAAATCAGAAGAAAAACTAAATATTATTCTTTTAAAAGATAAGGCTACAGGGCAGATAAAAGAGGATAGGACCGAAGAATATCTTTATTTAACTTTTGCTATACCTATAAAAATTAGCAAATAGTATTTTAATTACCCGATTATTTGGTTTAGTAGTTAATTAAATACTATATACTATCGACTATCGACTAATTCGAAGGAGTACCAAATGTTTGTAAATAATAACATGAAAATTTTAGCAATAATAATTAGCTTAGGCATATTTTTATTACTAGTGGGTTGTATCGGTTCTTCTACAGATGAAGCCCAAATTATGCAGATTGCTAAAAATATTGAAAAGGCTATCGAAGAAAAGGATGTAAATTTATTTATGGAAAACATCTCCTATAATTATTCTGACACTGAGGGCGGAACCTATGATAATCATATTAACAATCTACCTGAAGAAATATTTTCAAAGATAGAAGAGGCTGAAGATTTATTAGATCCTTTATCTTTTTTTAAAATTGAAGTAAAGGTTACTATCCTTGAAAGCGATTTAGTTATAACCGATATATACGCCAGTGGCAAAATGGAGATTAATATTTCTCTAAAAGCATGCCTTCTTTGGTATTTATGTAAAATTATATATAATGAAAAAATAGAATATAATGTCGATTTTATAAAAGAAGAAGACAATTGGAAAATAATATCACTTATCGAAATATAGAATTAGTATTTAGTATTTAGTAGGGGTCGGATTTATCCGACCCGGGATTACGGGCTCGATGAATCGAGCCCCTACATTTAAATAAACAGGCAAGGCGACTATCCTACTATATACTAAATGCTAACGACTATATACTAATTATAGGAGTTTGAGGAAACAATGGAACAAAAAGAAATAAATTTATCTAATTATAATAAATCTTTCTGGACTAACGCTATTGAAGCATCAATCATCGCTTTAGTTATTTTAGTTCCAATAGCTTTTTACCCTCGATGTATAACTGTTTTTTTACCTGCTAAAGAAGCAGTTTCTGTAGTTATAATATTATTAGCTTTAATGTTTTGGGGACTTAGGATGATAAATAAGGAAGAGATTAAATTTATTTCTACACCACTTAACCTTCCTATCTTAAGTTTTATAGCTATTTGCGCTCTCTCCTTAATTTGGTCTAATAGTTTTTTTGTAAGTTTAAAAGAACTACCCCTTTTTTTAGCCGGTCCTTTATTATATTTTGTAATCACCAATAGTATTAACGATGAAAGGCAAATCAATCGTATCCTTAACGTTTTGCTCATTATTGGTACTCTGTTTGGTATATATGGAATTTTCCAATATAATGGGATTGATTTTTCTTTCTGGATTCTCAATATAGGAAGACAACAGGTCTTTGGGCTTTTCGGTAATGTAAATTATTTTGCTGAATATTTAATTGTTCCTCTTCCTATTGCCGTCTCCCTTTTCTTTGCCAGCCGAAATAAGTTTAAAAAAATCTTACTATTAATTGCTATCCTGGCTATGGGGGCAAGCCTTATAGTAACCTTCGCTCGTGGTTCATATCTGAGCTTTGGAGTTTCTTTAATTTTTATGTTCTTTCTTTTTCTAATCTCTCGGGGTAAAAATTTCATTAAAAATAATAAAAAAATCTTTATTACTATTTTGGTTGTAATAATTATAACAACCTTTTTATTTGTAGTTCCCACTCCTTTAAATAAATCAGGTACAGTTATATCCAAGATTAAGAGCAGGATTTCAGTTACCCAGTTTGCCCAGGATTATTCTATTAAAAGAAGAATAGCTATCTGGAAATTTACCGGGATGATGATTAAAGACCATCCTTTACTTGGTTCTGGAATCGGAACCTATAAATATAACACCTTAAGATATCAAGCTGAATTTTTTGCGCAGGGAGAGAATCGCTCATTATATCCTCATGGATTTGCGGATAAAGCTCATAATGAATATCTACAGCTTTGGGCAGAATTAGGAATAATTGGTTTAGGAATATTTATCTGGCTTATTATTAGTTACTTTAGGTTTGGACTAAAAATATTAAGGAAAATAAAAGATGAATATAGGCAGGGGATAATAATTGGACTAATGGGGGCAATAATTGCAGTGTTGGTTGACGGCATTTTTGGTTTCCCCTTGCACTTACCCGCTACCATTGTTTTGTTCTGGTTAGTTTTAGAGCTTACTGTGGCAGTGGGATTATTAAAAGATGAGGTTAATGCCCAAGAAATTAAAATGATAAGGGAAAATTCTAATATCTCTCGATTTAAGCCTCTTTTATATATAGGCATTATCCTCTTCACTATCTTTCTTGGTGTGACTGTAATTCGTCCTTTTATAGCTCGAATTTATTGGTATTATGGTTTTAAAGAGATTGAAAAAGAAAATTGGGATAAGGCTATTAAAACTTACGGGGAAGCTTTAAAGTGGGATCCCTATTTAGGAGAAATTTATTATGATATAGGAAAGATTTTAGAAACAAAAGAATTTTACGGTGTAGCTATGGAATATTTTGATAAAGCTGAAAAATATATTGATCATCCCGATTTGCCCCAAGATTTTGCTTTGATTTATCTTAAGAAAGGTCAATTAGATAAAGCAGCTATCAAATTAAAACAAACTATTTCTTATCAAAGTGATGAAAAATCAATGCTTCCTTTATATAGTGAATTAGGAAATGTTTATTTGCAATTGGAAAGATATAAACCGGCAGAGATAGCTTTTAAAAACGCTTTAAAAATAAATCCTGATTTTGTTAATGCTCATTATGGATTGGCTGGAGTTTATTTAAAGCAGAATCTATCCAATGAAGCTTTAATTGAATTGCAAAAAGTAATCGAACTCGCTCCGGATAGCCAAGAAGCTAATTATGCCAAAATTACTATCCAAAAACTTACAAAAGATACGACTGATAATGAATTAAAAGAAACGAAAGAAAAGGAAAACAATTAGTGGGAACAGGGGACCGTTGTACTAGCTCAATAATTCGGTAACTTTTTCTAACTTTTCGTAGGGGGTCTGATAATCAATCCCCCCATGTCTTCTTAAGTGGTTATATTCAAATAAGAAGTTTCCTAAATTATAGATAAGATCTTTAATCGAGTCAAATGAATTAGGATAAAAGAATTCATTTTTGATGATCTTCCAGAAGGCCTCGACCTTGCCATTGGTTTGAGGTCTGTAAGGCCTAGTATAGATATGTTTAATCCCTAATTGATTACACATAGTTTCAAAGGGGTGTTCTCTATCTAGTGAACCTTTAAACTCAGGACCATTGTCCGATAGTACTTTCTCAAATTCAAAATTATAGATCTGTTTGAACCAGGATAGGGCTCTGGCCATAAAATAGGTTAAAGTAGATGCCCTCTTATCCTTTAAGATCTCCAGGTAAGTCAATCGGGTACAATCATCCTCTAAGGCAGCAATATAAAGGTCTTTTATCTTAAATACTGTTCTTATATCTTTAGGCACCTTAGTAAGATCGATATGGGCTAACTCCCCCGGGGCTACCTTTTCATAGCGTTTGATTATCTTTTTCTGGCTTTCATTTAAAGGATAGCGTTTTTTAATCCGATCTATGGTAGCTGAAGAAGGTGTTTTGTCTAAATAATAGGGCTTAAATAATAAGACCAGTTCATAACGGTTAG
>JBGPSO010000077.1:0-7186 GCA_041490145.1 Atribacterota bacterium | reverse complement strand
TGATAACCGTGCTTTAACTATTAAAAATGCACCGTCATCAAAACCGAAAGTAAAAACTTTAGATAAACTAAAAAAACGGGAAGAAGCGGAGGAACGGAATCGTATCTACCGACAAAATAAAGATATCCTGGATAAGTTAAAATCATTAGAAAAAAAGATAAAAGTGTTAGAAGAAAATAAAACTAACACAGAAACCCAATTATGCGATCCTGTGACACTGAAGGATTCTAAAAAAGTACAAACCTTGATGATTGATTTAAAGAGTTATAACCAGGAACTTAAAAACCTAACCAAAATCCATAAACAACTTATCTTCAGTTTATCAAAGGATAGTCCATTGACAAACTGAATTTATAATTATTTGTTGTAGGAGTCGAATTTATTCGACCCATCTGAAGATGGTTGGATAAATCTGCCTTCTTGCAGAGTAAGATATATATAAAAGAGCATAAAGGAAAGCCTTATATTATAAGGGTTTTAAGTGATTAATGCGAAAAAACGTTCTTTTTCGCATTATTTTAAGTCGAGCTATGGTTTTACCCCTCGAAAATGGCACTTTTTTGACTAAATTTTCACCCCTTCAAAATATTAAAGTGGCTATTTATAAGGGTTTCGTGATTTTGAGGAGGAAAAAATAGGCTAAAAACAGGGGTCGTAACTGCCGATTTTTCGAAAATTAATGCCCCAAAAAAGGCACTCTACGTGCGTTTAAAGGGCATTCCTGAAGGGGGTTTGAAACCCTTGAAAACAAAGGGTCTCAGAAAGCAATAATTTTAAAAAAATAGGTATCTGTCCCTATTATCCATTATAGACCCTTTTTTTTCCGACGGGTTTAATAAAGGACTATCTTCTCTGGCCAGGGAGTTTTTCTGGCTATCTTCCAGGTTTTATCAATATATTGATTAGTATATTTCTGCTCGACCAAGTGAAAAAGATAAGCCCCTTTATTAGTCAATTTATAACCATCTTCATTATTTTCTATTATTCCCAATAACTTTCCAGCCTTTATTTCCCACCAAAATTCAGAATCAAGGTCTTTATTGAATAATTGAATAAAATTATTCTTATCAATATCTAAATTATAACAACTCCAAAACAGCCAATACAAATGTCTTGCCCGCTCAGAAAAATCGAATATTAAAGCAGTCGGAATTCTATTATCCTCAAGGAGGGCATTTATATATTCGGTTACCGAAAAAGTATTTATGCGAAAATTGTCCTTAAGCAGAGTGGTTGCACTGGGGCCATATCCGAGAAAGTTATCTCGCGTTATAGAAGAATATTTGGGTGTATCTTTTTTAGCAAAAGTCCAGACAGAGGTTCTGGTAAATCCCATTTCTCCACTGGTCTTCACAATCGAGTCTAATAATACTCGTTTTTCTCTTTTGTTTAGAGGTTTCTGTTTATTATGGGCATAGGTAAAATCTATAAATGGGTAAGTGGATATTTGGGTAGCTCCGTATTCAGCAGCCTTTATCATATCTTCTCGTAAATCTTTAGGGGTTTGGCCGGGAATACCAAATATAAGATCTACATCGATAGCTCTAAAACCTTTTTTAGCGATCATCTCCAACTTTTGTCTATTGTCACTCTTCTCTTTTCTACCCAGAGTGGACAGATTTTTTTCATTAAATGATTGAATACCTAAACTGACTATATCAAAACCGATATCTTTTAATTCTGCTATCAAGGATGGGGATAAATTGTCCGGGTGTAATTCAGTGCCGATATTACCTTCAATAACAAAATGTTCTTTAAACGCATCTAAAACTCTTCCCAGAGAATTAATAATAAGGGAGGGACTTCCCCCGCCAAAATATAAACTGGTGGCAACCTTCTTCTTCCCAACTTTCGAACTCTTCAGGTGTATTTCTTTAATTAAAGTATCTACGTATGTAGAAGCTAAAGAGGCAACATATTTTATTTTATAATAAGGGCAGAATGGGCATAGCTCTTTACAAAACGGAACATGCACATACAGTCCCAAATTCGGGACATCATAATCTATCTGTTTGTTACAATTATTATTTTGAAAAACAAATGGCTTAAATGACCTGGTAATCATCACCCGTAAAATACTGATTAACATTACTCCACCCTTATTAACTAATATAAGAGTAATAATAAATTAATTTGCTCAAAGCCTGATAAAAATTTATCGAGTTACTGGGCATTCATTAACAACATCCCCTGGCAAGTTTAAATCATCGGTTCTTTTCAGAGAATATTTTTCTCATTAATGTTAATACACAATCAAATCATAAATATTTAAATGCAGAATAAATTGCATTTAGATTAAGTTTGGCTATATAATAGATCTCAGATAAACCTAAGTATCCGCAATGTTTGCATATTTCACTGTTCCCGATAGCCCTGCAGCATTGGTATAATTTTTTATTAGCATATAAATAACTCAGCTTATTTGGCCTTTTCCATGAATCGTTATATATACCCATTAAAGCCGCTTTAGAATTCAGGATCTTGTAACCTATTTTTTTAAGGTTTAAAATCCTTTTGATAATGTTTTTTCTTTCATCGAATCCCAGATATAAATCATCTATACCATGATAAGGTGTATAGAAATAAAAAAATATGCCTTTTATCTTTTCAATTTTTGATATTTCATAACAAAACTGTTCAATTTCCTTTTCATTCTTTTTATTTATCGTATAGTTAATCATTAGTTTTTTATGCGAAGATTTAATTATATTTGAAATGATCCGATCATAAGTGTTACCCCGGATCGTATTGTGCGTATGTTTTAACCCATCCAAACTTACAAAAACAGTATCCGCATCAGTGATAATTGGAAAGGTTCCATTGGTGTATAGGACAATAAATCTAAATCCAATTTTTCTGGCTAAATGGATGACATCTTTTAGGGACTTACTATTATCTCTCCATAAAAACGGTTCGCCGCCTTCAATATACAAATATCTCAATCCCATGGCGTATAACCTGCGTAATCCTATTTCAACTTCCTCAAAGGTTAAGTCAGGGATATCTCTGTTCGCTACTGAACAGTGGCGACAATTCAAATTGCACTTTTCATTGATTGCGATACCACCAATAAATGGCAATTCCTTTCCGAATACCTTAGATAAGATTATATATTTAATACTCAACAAATAGAAAGAAAGCAAATTATACCTCATCAAGTTTGTATTTATTCATTTTATGAATTTCACCATCAATTTTACAATAGAATTTGCTTGTGAATATGGTTTGCTTAACGATAACTTTCACCGGTTTTTGATGACCATTATCATTCAACATGCCGTGAAGTATCAAAATGCCATATAACCCTTTTATTTGATCCTGCTTAACGCCATCGATAATTAAAGAATATTCCATGGTATAAAATAATGATCTCTTTTCTGCTCTAATCACATGCTTTTTATAATATAATACCTGGTGAATTGAAAAAATTGTTTCCATTCTGACTACCTTTCATAAAGATTTATTCTGCAAACATCATTTAAATGGCAGATAAAATTGTCCAAATACTTTTGCTATCCTTGCATATTCACATATTTATACATACAACAAAAATTTTCAAAAATCCTCTTTTTTGGTGAAATTTATTTTTATTAGATGTAAAGAGTAATGACGAGTTCCCGCTTGCAGAAGTGATTGATTCGATAAACGCCTTATTACCAAGAGCGATACTTATGATAGGATTGTTGAAGAGGAGATTTCGTATCCTGATGTTGAATAATATATTCCCGAATTAAAGTTATTGTAAAAAATAAAGCCAGACTTAAAATGTAATTGCATTGGAAAAATTACGTAGCAATCCAAACTAAGCCTGGCTTTTTGGTTAAGTTAAAATCTCTTTTAAATAAAACAGAGAACCGTTCCATATTTTTTTTACTAAAATCTTCTTTTAAGATATATAGAGAGAAAATAGGATGTGTCCCTATTTTTAATAATTTATTTCTTTTCCTTCGATTTTTAATTTTTTTCTACTAACCCAGACGAAACCCTGGTCTGCAGTGATAACTGCAACATCTACCGGGCCGCCTACACCGGGCATATCTCCCGGATTAGCTACGATGCCATCGGAAAAACGCTGCAGTGCTGAAGTAGTCTGGATCATTAAAGTACAAAAGTCTATGGCATCCTGCAAGGTCATTGTCCCCCACTGAATAGCATATTGTAAGCTCCCCAGTTGTTTTCTTATTTCACCTTGCCCCAGCTTCTGTACTGCTTCACTAACAAATTTTAAATTATCAATCCTTCCGTCAAATCCCAAAACAATTCTGGAAACTACATCAGTTTGACCGATCCAGCTTGCTCCATATTCTTTACTTTTTTCTCTACTATCTCGTTTTTTCTGAACCTCACCAGGGATAAGGCAAGTATAGACTTCGTGGGAACCATCTTTATTAAATCCTGCTACCAGAAGGTTAATTGTATCAATTCCCCCGATTCCATTTTTTAAATTCCCCTGCAAGTCTTTAAATTGGAACTTAATCATATAATTTTCTTGTTTAACTTCCAAAATTTCAAAACCCTGTCTTACCAAATCGCTATTAATCTTTTCTAGCGTATCATTTAACCTCTTCTGCCAATCATATTTTTTATTAAAAAGACTATGTAATCTATCCGTAGCATCTCTTACGTTCAACTTTTCTACCTCGGTCTCTCTTTTAAATTGCTCGATAAATTTGCTGACATTTTTCATTACTCCATCTTCCGGTAAAAAAGCCAGTCCGGTTACAATTACTCCCATCCTTCCATTTAATTGAAAAAGCTTAGAAGCATTATCACTTCCGATTCGGCCTATTCCCTTACTGTTACGGTAAGATTGTCGGCTATCAGCAGCTAAAACAATTCCCTCTGGAGTAGTAGTATTTATTCCTAATGACATATTATCATCTCCGTTTTAATCTATTTTTTACTTTTCCTTTTTTTCTTCCTCAATAATTTTAATAATCTTTAGTAATATTTCTATTCGTGGCTGAGCATTTATATGTATAAATACTTCTAATGCCTCCTGATAATACTTTAATGCCTCCTTAGACTGGCCTAAAGTAATATACACCAGCCCTATGTTGCCAAGATTAGTGGCTATACCTTCTTTATATCCTATCTTTCTATTTATCTTTAGTGCTTCCTGATAATAATTTAGGGCTTGATTGATTTCCCTTAATTTACTGTAGGTAAGACCGATATTGTTAAAAACATTGGCTATTCCTTCTTCATATCCCATCTTTTTATTAATCTCTAAGGCTTCTTGATAAAATTTTAAGGCTTCCTCGGTTTTGCCTGAATCATTATATACTGCCCCAATATTGTTTAAGCTATTAGCTATACCCGGTTCATCTTCAATCTTCTGGTTAATCTCTAATGCTTCTTCTTGAAATTTTAAGGCTTCACCATGTTTACCTAAGTCATTATATACCGTACCTATATTACTAAGATTATGGGCTATTTCTTGTTCGTATCCGAGCTTTTTATTAATCTCTAATGCTTGCTGGTAATATTCTAATGCTTCATCGGGTTTTCCTTGGTTATGGTAGATGTTTCCTATATTGCCAAGAGCAATTGATTTTGCTGGCAATCTGGCAATTTTATTTTCTGCTCTTTTAAAAATATTTAATGATTCTCTAAAATGTTTTTCCGCCTCTTTCAATTTAGATAAAAAGTAATAACAGTTGCCAATAAGGATATTGAGGGCAAGTCTGTCTCCTTCTGTGACGCTGGCATTATTCAGGCATTCTCTATATGATTCAATGGCTTCATTAAATTTATATTCTTTTTCATACCTTTGACCTGTTTGAAAAGAATCTACTAATAAGGGATTTCTTTCCAGAATATCGATTAAAGTGCTCGGTAGATTTCTATTAAATAATTCCTGTCTTTCGTATAAACGATTATAAAGATCTTCTCTTTTAGACTTTTTTTCTTTAGCCTTTTTATCTTTTATTATCATATATGCATCAAAGATAATTATTAAGGCACAGACAGCCCATAACCATATCTTCATTTCCATAGTTATATTTTTTAGCTTAAATAGGCAAGCTGCAAAAATTATTGGTGCTACTATTGAAATAAAATTTAATAATGAATTCATATTTTTATCTCCCTAAAGAAATTTTGATTAGAGTAAATTTTTATAAAAATCTTACATTCGCTGCTAGTCACCCCCACCTTCATCCTCCCCCTTCAAGGGGGAGGAGAGAGACGGGCTCGATGAATCGTGCCCCTACACAAGCGGGAGGAAAAATAAGATTTAATCATCCCTCATTAAGAGGGAGGAAAGGCAAGAGTCAATCCTTCCTCATTAAGAGGGAAAAAAGGTAAACTAAAATCAAAATTTTAACCCAAATTTTTATTACTATATTTTTTATATTCGACAAAACTCTGAGAAATCCTTTTTTTAAAATATATTATTTATAATTTTTCATAATTCTTTAGATGCGGTATCAATATTGTGGTAAAATTATGATTAAATGATTTTAAAAAACCAGATAAAATAAACAAAAGGAGAAGGAGAAATAATTTTGAAGAGACAGACTAAGGGCTATCTAATGGTAGCTGCCGCTGGTATTTTATGGGGAACGATCGGTTTACAAGTAAAAACTTTACTCAATTATCAATTGTCTGTACAAAATATTGTATTGTGGAGAATGGTATTTGCGGTATTAATATTATTCCCCTTTATTTTTTTCACTAATAGAAAATTACTAAAAATTGATTTTAAAGGTTTAGCATATATTTCTTTAATGGGAATTTTCAGTCAATTTCTCTTTAATATATTGTATTTCAGCACCATTCAAAAAACTACCATCGCCACCGCAGTCACTCTATTATATACCGCTCCAGTATTTATTGCTATTATGGCAAGAATTTTTTATAAAGAATTATTTACTCCTTTTAAAACTGTAGCCCTCCTCCTTTGTATAGGAGGTTGTTTTTTTGCTGCAACTGGGGGTTCAATGGAGACACTTAGATTAAATTCCCCTGGAGTTTTAATGGGTGTAGGAGCAGGTTTTACCTTTGCTTTACTCACTATTATAGCCAAAGCTATAATCAATGATTACCGTCAGCTGACTATTATCGTATATTCAATCGGATTTGGGCTGCTTTTTTATCTTCCTTTCTCCCATCCTTTAGAGATTTTTCAAATGGGTTTACCTTTAAATGGATGGTTATTATTATGTTCTATCGGTTTAATTTC
>JBGPSO010000076.1:0-7229 GCA_041490145.1 Atribacterota bacterium | reverse complement strand
GATAGCAAATATCCTAAATAAATACTTCCAAAAATCGGAATAGATAGGTCAGGAAGTACTTTAGAAAAATCTTTTTTAAATAGTTGGATAATAAAACATATTATAATAAAAAAAGTAACAATTACATTTTTATAATACTTTAGATTATAAATATCGTAAAATGTTGTAAAAATAAAGTATGCAGTAAGTATAGATCCCAATATATATGATGGCTTGTATCCTTGTTTATGGGCCATATTGTATAATTCATTTAATCCTAAAAAGGCTAAAATCATTATTATAATAAAAAAGGGGAATTCTCCCCAAAATATTATCAAAACTATTAACGGAATTCCTATAATAGTAGTAATAATTCTTTTTAAAAAATTATTATACTTTTCCTCCAAATTTTCTCACCCTTTTTTGAAAATCTTTTATTGCTTCTATTAAATTATTTTTATCGAAATCGGGCCAAAAAACAGGGGATACCCAAAATTCTGCATATGCAATTTGCCAGATCATAAAATTACTAATTCTCATTTCACCACCCGTTCTTATTAATAGATCGGGATCGGGAAGACCATGGGTGTATAAATTATTTCTTACGGTATTTTCATTAATATCTTCAATCTTTATCTTTTTATCATATAAATCTAATATAATAGAATTAATTGCATCAACAATTTCAGCTCTTCCTCCATAATTAATTGCAATATTTAGAATTAATTTATTATTATTTCTAGTTAATTCAATCAATTCATTCATCTTTTTAGTAAGTAAATTAGGAAGTTCATTCAGTCTTCCTATAAAATTTATTCTGATATTATTTTTTATTAAATTTGCTTTTTCTCTGTCTAAAACTTTCCCGAATAATTTAATTAAGTTTAAGACTTCGTTTTTAGGACGTTCCCAATTTTCCGTAGAAAAAGCAAAAAGCGTTAATATGGGAATGTTTAAATCTATACAGTTAGATATAACTCTTTTAACTGCTTTTACCCCTTCTTTATGTCCTGTACTTCGAGGCAATCCTCTTTTTTTTGCCCAACGCCCATTTCCATCCATTATAATAGCTAAATGTTGAGGTAATTTTATGTTATCCATCAATTTATTTTTATAATTTTTATATTCATTAATTATCACCTATAAAAATACCCCCTTAAAGAGATATAATATAAATAAAAGCATATTATATATATACTAAAATTAGAAGGGGGGTTATATTTTTAATCTTCTATTATCGCTTCATTTGGGCAAGTATTAGCACAATTTCCACATTCTGTACATTTATCTGCACATATACCACATTTAATACAGTCACCAGTAATTTTATAAGTCAAATGTAAACCCTCCTCTCTTTTTTAATAATTAAAAACATCTTTTATATTTCCATAATTTCTTTTTCTTTAAGTTCTAATAATTTATCAATTTTCTTTATATATTCATCGGTTAAGGTTTGGACTTTCTTTTGGTATTCTTTGCAATCATCTTCTGAAATATTGTTTTCTTTTTCATCTTTTTTTATTATATCATTTGTATCTCTTCTTATATTTCTTATAGCTATTTTTTCTTTTTCAGCTTCTTTTTTTACTAATTTTATTAACTCTTTTCGTCTTTCTTCATTTAAAGGAGGTATTGTAAGTCTAATAATATTACCATCATTAAAGGGAGCTAACCCTAAATCAGATTTCCATATAACTTTTTCAATCTCAGCAAGAACATTTTTATCCCAAGGTTGAATAACTATTAAATTTGATTCTGGAATAGAAATATTTGCTATTTGCTTTAAAGGAGTTAATACACCGTAATATGATATTTTTATCCGATCTATTAAAGTTAAAGAAGCTCTTCCTGTTCTTATATGGGCAAATTTATCTTTTAATACTGTAATTGATTTTTCCATTCTATCTTTTGTTTCGTTTAATAAATCAGATAACATATTTATTCCCCCTTTACCATTGTGCCTATTTTTTCACCAACTATAACTCTTTTAATATTTCCAGCAATATTTAAATTAAAAACAATTACTGGAATATTATTTTCCATACATAAAGAAATAGAGGTTGCATCCATAACCTTTAAACCTTTATTTAAAAACTCGAGGAATCCTAACTTACTAAATTTTACTGCTTTTGAATTTTTTAATGGGTCAGATTCATAGATTCCATCAACTTTTGTAGCTTTAAGAATTGCTTCAGCATTTAGCTCTATTGCTCTTAGGGCAGCAGCAGTATCTGTCGTAAAATAAGGATTTCCAGTTCCAGCAGCCAAAATTACTATCCTATCTTTTTGTAAATGTCTAATAGCTCTTCTCCTAATATACGGCTCAGCAATTGCCTTCATCTCGATTGCAGTCTGTACCCTTGTTTCTACATTTAACTTTTCTAAAGAATCTTGAAGAGCTAAAGCATTTATTGCGGTTGCTAACATGCCCATATAATCTGCTGAAACTCGATTTATACCTTTTTCGCTCCCTTCTTGGCCTCTAAAAATATTTCCCCCTCCTATTACTATAGCTATTTGTACTCCTAATTTTTTTATCTGAATAATTTCTTTAGAAATAAAATTAATCTTTTGGATATCAATACCGTAACCTTTTTCTCCGGAAAGTGATTCGCCGCCGAGTTTTAAAAGTATCCTTTTATAAATAGGTTTTTCCATAATTTTAAATCCTCTATTATTTTAATAACCTATAAACACTTCCATAAAGGTTAATTATCTATGTCTTAATCATTAGATTTCTTCGCCAAGCTTAAATCTTGCAAATCTTCTAATTAAAATATTTTCGCCTAACTTAGCAATTAATTCCAATAATAATTCTTCAATATTTTTATTATTATCTCTAATAAATATTTGTTCCATTAAACAATTTTCTTGAAAATATTTTTCCAATTTACCTTCGACAATTTTTTCGACTAGGGGAGCTGGTTTACCTGATTTTTCAACTTGAGCATAAAATATATCTTTTTCTTTTTCAATTATACTTTTTGGAATATCCTTTCTGGTAATATATCTTGGATTTGATGCAGCAATCTGCATAGCGATATTTTTTACAAATTCTTTAAATTCTTCAGTATTGGCCACAAAGTCTGTTTCACAATTTACCTCAACTAAAACACCTAATTTACCATATAAATGAATATAAGATTCTACTTTCCCACATAGCGTTTGTCTATTAAACTTAGAAGAAGCAGCATTTATTCCCTTTTTACGTAAATATTCAATTGCTTTTTCTAGGTTTCCTGCATTCGCTTTTAATGCTTCTTTGCAATCCATTACTCCTGCACTTGTTTTTTCTCTTAACTCTTTTACCATCTGAGCATTAATTTTCATATTTTTCTCCTTACTTCATTTAAATATATGTTTATTTTTTAACTGTTTCAGTTGCTTGGTCTATAATTAATTTCTTACCTTCTATAACTGCATCTGCTATAACTGAAGAGATAAGTTTTACCGCTCTAATTGCGTCATCATTTCCTGGGATTACATAATCAATTTCTTCTGGATTACAATTAGTATCTACAATAGCAACAATGGGTAGGGAAAGTTTAATTGCCTCAGCAATTGCAATTTTCTCTTTTTTGGGGTCAACTACAAAAATTGCATCTGGAAGTTTTTCCATATTTTTAATACCGCCTAACAATTTTTCTAATTTCTCCTTTTCTACTTTTAAACTCATTACTTCTTTTTTAGGAAGAACTTCAAACATTTTATTATTCTCCATTTCCTCTAATTGATAAAGTCTTTTTACTCTTTTTCTAATTGTATTGAAATTAGTTAATGTTCCTCCTAACCACCTATAATTTACATAAAACATGCCACATTTTTCTGCCTCGTTTTTAATCGATTCCAGAGCCTGTTTTTTTGTTCCTACAAATAATATATTTGCACCTTTGCTAGATATCTCTTTTATAAAATCATATGCTACATCAATTAATTTTACAGTCTGCTGAAGATCTATAATATATATATTATTTCTATCTGTAAAAATATAAGATTTCATCCTAGGGTCCCATCGTCTCATTTGATGACCAAAATGAACTCCCGCTTCTAACAATTGTTTCATTGAAACTACACTCATCTATTATCCTCCAATTTACATTTTAATATTTCGTATTTTTATATTAAACTAGAATTCTAAAATCACTATAAATTACTATTAATAATGCACAAAATCAAAGATAGTATAACATAGTTTTTTTTCTAAATCAAGAATAATAATACCGTATTTCGTATCTCGAGCAAACTAGCGTATAGCGTTTAGCGTAGAGCGTACACATTACGCTATATAGGTTTAGAGTTTTGAATTATAGTTTTGCGTTTTTAGCTTTAAGTTTTTCGCTATATAATGATAACCGAATATTTGACCTTTAAAATTTATTTATCTTTACTTTTTTTATTTAAAAACTACAAAATATACCTGCTTAAATCTTCATTTTTTACAATACTTTGTAATTTTTTCTTTACATATTTTTCATCAATAGTAAATTTCTTTTCTTTAAGATCAGGGGCATTAAAAGAAATATCTTCTAATAATTTTTCTAATATAGTATAAAGTCTCCTTGCTCCGATATTTTCTGTCTGTTCGTTTACTAAAAAAGCGGTTTCAGCAATCTCGATAATCGCATCATCTGTAAATTCTACTTCCAGACTTTCGGTATTAAGCAAAGATATGTATTGTTTTATTAGTGAATTACAAGGCTCGGTTAATATTCTTTTAAAATCTTCCATGCTTAAACTATTTAATTCAACTCTAATAGGAAAACGTCCTTGCAATTCAGGTATTAAATCAGAAGGCTTTGAAGTAGTAAAAGTCCCAGCAGCTATAAATAATATATGGTCAGTTTTAACAGCTCCATATTTAGTTATGACTGTTGAACCTTCAACAATAGGTAATATATCTCTTTGAACTCCACCTCTGGAAACATCCGGTCCGTATGATTTTTCTTGTCTGGCAATTTTATCGATTTCATCAATAAAAACAATCCCTAAATTCTCCACTTTATTAATGGTAGTTCTAATTACTTCATCCATATCTATTAAGTTTTGAGTTTCATTATACATTAATATTTTTCGAGCCTCCGCAACAGTAACTTTTTGTTTTTTCTTTTTTTGAGGAAACATTCTACCAAGGATATCTTTAAAATTAATACCCATGCCTTCTATTCCTGAATTAGAAAATATTTCTACGGTAGGTTGAATGTTTTCTTCAATTTCAACTTCAATTAATCTGTTTTCCAGCTCACCTTTTTCTAATTTATCTTTAAACTTTTTTCTAGTCCTTTCAAATCTTTCTTCTCTTTCATCTTTTTTTATTAAAATATTTAAAGAATCTTTATTTTCTTTTTCAATTCCAGGATAAAATGATTCCTCATATAAATCTACTTTTTGCTCTTTTTTCTTTTTTACTACCGGGAACAAATAATTTATTATTTTTTCTTCGGCTAATTGTCTTGCCTTATCTTCTACTTTAATTGCCCATTCTTTACGGACCAATTGAATACACACTTCTGTTAAATCTCGAATTATAGATTCCACATCTCTTCCCACATACCCTACTTCAGTATATTTTGTTGCTTCTACTTTTACAAAAGGAGCTTTAACTAATTTTGCTAATCTTCTAGCGATTTCTGTTTTTCCCACTCCAGTAGGCCCGATCATTATGATATTTTTCGGAGTTACTTCATCTATTAATTCAGGAGGCAATTTCTGCCTTCTGATTCTATTTCTTAAAGCTATAGCTACAGCTTTTTTAGCGTTATCTTGCCCAATTATATATTTATTAAGTTCAGAAACAATCTGCGAAGGTGTTAAATCATTAATCAACTATAATACCTCCTATCTTTTATAATTTTTCTGCTGTTATTTTATCATTAGTGTAAATACAAATTGATGCAGCAATCTTTAAAGATTCTAAAGCAATTTCATAAGCAGATAAATTAGAAAATTTCACTAAAGCTTTTGCTGCAGCTAATGCATAAGGACCACCTGATCCAATAGCAGCAATATTATCATCAGGTTCTATTATATCACCAGTCCCAGAAACTATAAACATATTCTTTTTATCTGCAACAATTAGTATAGCTTCTAATTTTCTTAATATTTTATCAGTTCGCCATTCTTTAGCTAAAGAAATAACAGCTTTAGGTAAATTTCCATGAAGCTCATCTATTTTATTTTCGAATTTTTCAAATAAAGTCATAGCATCAGCACTTGCCCCGGCAAATCCGGTAAGAATTTTATCATTATATAATTTTCGTATCTTTTTGGTATTATTTTTCATAATGGTATTACCTATAGTTATTTGGCCATCACCAGAAATAGCAACCTCATCTTTATGTTTTATGGCTAAAATTGTGGTTCCTTTAAACATTTTTTATTTCATCTCCTTTTAAATTTTTAACCTTAAGCCCTGGGATGAGACTTTTTATAAATTGTTTTTAATCTTTCTTTAGTAATATGAGTATATATTTGAGTAGTGGACAAACTCTTATGCCCCAAAAGTTCTTGCACAGAACGTAAATCTGCTCCACCCCCTAAAAGATGAGTAGCGAATGAATGCCTTAAAACATGGGGGCTTATCTTTTTATTTAAACCAGCCATTTTCATATATTTAATAATAATTCGACGTATACTTCTTGTTGTTAATCGTCCTCCTAAACGATTTAAAAATAATGCCTCTAGGTCATTTTTATTTACAAATATTTTTTTTTCAAATAAATTTCTACTGGTTAAATATTCTTGTATTGCCCTTATGCTCGGATTACCAAGGGGAAGAATTCTTTCCTTTGAACCCTTTCCAAATACTATAATAGTTTTTTCATATAAGTCAATATTGCGAATATTTAAATTTACAAGTTCTCCAACTCTAATTCCTGTGCCATAAAGGAGTTCAAGAATTGCTCTATCTCTAATTCCAAATATTGTATTTTTTAATGGAGCTTCAATAAGTTTATTAACTTCTTGTAAATACAAAAAATAAGGTAACTTTTTATCTATCTTAGGCGTTATTAAATTAATTGTCGGATTAACTTTAATTATGCTTTCTCTTAAACAAAATTTAAAGAAGGAACGTACTGTGGATATTTTTCTGGAAATACTCCTTGCTGAATAATCACTCTTCTTTAAATAAACAATATATTTTCGCATAACACTACGATCAACGTATTCTATTTTATCATCTTTTAGTATCCTATAGAGTTTTAAATAATTGAAAAATTGAATTAAATCATTTCTATAGGAAACAATGGTAT
>JBGPSO010000075.1:0-7248 GCA_041490145.1 Atribacterota bacterium | reverse complement strand
GTAGAAGTAATCTGGAAACTTTTATCATCTTGATCGGTGCAATTATAATTTTGGGAGTAGCGTTTCATTTAGCCAGAGACAGAAGTTATATCCCCCCTGAAAATCAAATAACTATCTTAACTTTTGGATAGATAAAAGTTTTCTTATTATTTTTAGATTACATAATCATATACTTTACTTATTCTACCTTAATTGTAAAAATCCTTCTTTTTTTCTCTTTTAATTTACTCATTTATGATTTAATTTGTCAAATCTTTTTTACTATGATAGCATATTAACCATCAATTAACCAATTTTCCAATTCTCCAATTAATTAATTGGTTAATCGGGTAATTGGTAAATTGGTTAATTAATTAAAGGAACAACCTGATGAATTTAAAAAGTTATATTCTAATGGGTATAGGAAATACACTTCGAGGTGATGATGGAATAGGATCAATTATTGCCAGAAATTTTAAAGATCGCCATTGGCTCTCCCTTGATTGTGGAGTTGCTCCTGAAAATTTTACCTCCCTCATTAAAAAAAATAGGCCCAATCTTACCGTACTCATCGATGTAGTAGAAATGGACCTCGAACCAGGTGAGTTTAGAATAATCAGTCCTAATAAAATTAATACTATGCACCTAACTACCCATAATATTCCTCTTTCTTTTTTAACTTCTTATTTAGAAAAACTTACCAGAGAAATTATTTTTATCGGTATACAACCTAAAATTATTGATTATTCTGCTTCTATCAGCCCTGAAATTTTGGAGAGTTCCCTAAAAATAATAAAAATATTAAGAGATAAAAAATTCAACCTTATTAAGAAACTATAGAATTATTATTCTTATATTTTTATTATTTATAACCTTATAAATAATCTTATTCTACAATCAATTTGGATGATTCTTTATCTGTATCAGCAAGAAGAAATTCATCGCTCATATTCAGACAATTTTTAGGACATATATCATTACATTGAGAACAGAAAATACAATGATCAATATGAATTCTAATCTTCTTTTTATCGGGAATAAATTCAATTGCCTGTGCAGGACAAACCTTCATACATAATTTACAACCTATGCACTCATCCCTATCGTAGACAATCTTTCCTCTAAATTTTTCAGGTATTTCTACAGGAGGATGTATCTTTGCTTCTCCCTTTTCAATTTTTTCCAATAATTTTAAGATCGATTCAGGATAATAGGTAATCGGAAATACATTGGTAGCAGGTTTTTTAAATAATTGTTTTAATAACTCAAATCCCATTGGTGTGGGCATATTTTTATCACCTCAAACTATAATAGTATCTAAAGCAATTAAAGCAAGACCAAGTAATCCTATCAGTGATAAAGGTACCCAATAAGCATAAGAAACTTGATCTATTTTTAAGCGTGCAGCTGCAACTCTAATAAAAGTTACTTCCATAAACATTACTAAGAATAATTTTACTAAAAAAAATAGTAGGTCTATTATTAAAGCAAATACCCCACTTAAAGCAAATAAAGGAGATAAATTATAGGGAAAAAATAAAACTACAGTTAAGGAAGTCATTACTATGGTCTTTACCGCATCAGCCAAACTAAATATAGCCAGATTTCTTCCCGAATATTCTACTAATAATCCTCCAGCTAACTCCGTCTCTGCTTCTGGGACATCAAAAGGTATCTTAGATAACTCACCTGGAGTAACTATTGCCAAAGTAATTAATAGAAGAAGCGCCCCTACAAAGCCCAATGGCCCAACTAATCCCCAAATAGGATGGGCATTAATTATCGCTAAAGAAAAGACATTCAGTTGGGGATAAACCTGACTTAGCTTCCATCCTAAAGCAACCACCGTAGTTACTAAAGGTAACTCATAACTCATCATCATTACCATTTCTCTTTGTGCTCCTACATTTGCATAAGGCGAACCTGATGCAAAACCGCCCACCACCATTCCGACTGCAGGTAAAGTTAATAAATAAATAATCAATATAATATCACCATATCCACTTAGCAAAGGGGAAATATTACTTATAGGCAGGTAAAATAAAATGCTGATAGAAGAAACTAAAGTCATAATTGGAACACCATTAAATATCCAGGGTACCGCATTTTCTGGAACAATATTCTCTTTAATCATTAATTTAAAGAAATCTATAAAGGGTTGCCTAATGGGAGGACCAACTCGTGCCTGCATTCTAGCCGCTAATTTTCTATCAATACCTTTATAGAATAAACCTATCACTACTCCTAAAAAAGCAATTATAATTGCTCCTATTATTTTTAACAACAATAAAACTAGGTCATTCATGGAGTAATCCTCCTGGTCTTTTGCACACTCAATTCATGTAAATCTTTTTTGGTCAATATTCTTTTTTGACCATCATCCCTATTTAAAATAGTTACTCTATCCATACAAGCAATACAAGGGTCGATAGAAGCTATTACAATTGGTATATCAGCTATTTGCTGACCAATAAGCATGGGAACCCAGGTCATTAAGTTATTATAAGTAGGGGCACGAGCTTTCCAGACCTCAGGTAATTCTGATTCATTTAATTTTACATAATGAATACATTCACCTCGAGGTGCTTCATGTCTACCAATTCCTTCACCTTTTGCTTTTTTTAATTGATTAAGTAATTTAACTAATTTTTTCTCCGCAATAATTTCACCTGAAGGCATATTATCTAAACACTGTTCAATAATCTGTATCGATTGTACTAATTCTAATAATCTAACAATTATACGATCGTAGACATCACCATTTACTTTACCAGTTAATACATCTGGAGTAATGGCTTTTATTTCCAAATCTGCATAAGCAGAATAGGGTTGATCTTGACGTATATCTTTATTCACTCCTGATGCTCGCGTTGTAGGACCTACAGCACATAAACTCAAAGCATCTTCTTTAGTTAAGACACCTACATTTTTTGTTCTTAAGGCAATAGTGGGATCGTTTAGAAATATATCTTCTATCTTTCCATAACTATCCTTATAATAGTCTAAAGTCTTTCGTATTCGAGGTATTTGCTCTTTACTAATATCTCTTCTTACTCCCCCAATCATAAATATTCCATAATTGATTCTATTCCCGGTTAAATATTCTAAAAGATCTAAAACTTCTTCTCTCGCCCTCCAGGAAAAATATAAAACAGAATCAAAACCCAATTCATGAGCGGCAACCCCAGCCCATAAAATATGAGAATGGATTCTTTCTAACTCGGCAATAATTACTCTAATATATTGAGCTCTCTCGGGAACTTCAATTCCGGCGGCATTCTCTACTGCCTGACAAAAGGCAAAAGGATGAGAAGCTGAACAAATACCACATATCCTCTCTGCTAAATATATAATTTGTATGGGATTTCTTTGTCTTCCCATAAATTCTATTCCCCGATGATTATCTCCGGGGGCTAAATTTACCTTTTCTATACGCTCTCCATATATTTCAAAATTAAAAGTCATCGGTTCTTTTAGAGAAGGATGAACCGGACCTATGGGTAAAGAATAGGTTAACTTATTCAACTTTTCTCACCTCATCTTCTTTTCTCACTATCTTATCCACGCCTTTTTTATCCCTCCTTAAAGGATATACTCCTGTTTGAAAATCACTCGGTAAGAAAATATTTGGTAAATCGGATAAACCTTCTATAGTTACTCCAAACATCTCTTTGATTTCTCTTTCTGTAGTTTGAGCTCCAGGAATTAAATCGGTAATAGTTGGTATTTTAAGATTCTTTTTAGATAAATGCGTGACCAAACTGATAGAAGTTTCTTTAAATCTTTCGCCATAGTAAATCGAAAAATGATATATTAATTCAATGTTTTCTCCTATATCGTTTCCTGAAATCATAGCAAAATGGGGAAATTGAATATTGCTTAAAAGTTTTACCGCATCTTTAAGATTTTGGGGATTTACTTGTAACCATATTATATTATAGGTATTCTTTTTTACCCCAGCTGTTTTAGTTTCTACCCTGCTATTAATGATTGCTGATTCATTTAATCCTGTTTTAAATAATTCTACAATTTCATCAGGCTTCATATATTCCATTCTATTACCACCTTTTCCTTTTTAGTCGTTAGTTGGTTAGTTGGTTTATTATTAATTCATTAACTACCTAACCAGGTAACTATCTAACTAAGCAACTAGTTCTTCCCGAGATACAAGATACTATTTTACTTGTGCAGTTTTCAGTTCCTCTCTTAATTTTTCTAACTTAATCCAGGCTTGTAAAACTCCATTTATTATTGCTTCTGGCCGAGTAGGACACCCAGGGACATAAATATCAACAGGGATAATCTTATCTACTGGACCCAATAAATTATAAGAATTATAAAAAACTCCTCCGCTGGTACCACAAGTTCCGACCACTATCACTACTTTAGGTTCAGGAGTCTGTTCATAGACACGTTTTACTCTATCTGCCATCTTATGAGTTACCGGTCCTGTTACTAACAATACATCAGCATGTTTCGGGCTACCAACTAATTTTATTCCAAATCTCTCTAAATCATATCGAGGAGTCAATCCGGCTACAATTTCAATATCACAGCCATTGCAAGAACCTGTATTTAGGTGAAAAACCCATAAAGATCTTTCTAAATATTTATTTAATTTCACTTTATCCTCTCACTCCTACTATAATTAATATTACTACGGTTATTATCACCATCCAACCAGAATAATCATTTATATCACCAGTATGCATTTTAACTAAAGGATTATAGTAACCTTTTAATGCTTCTGTAAAACCCCAATAAATATGACTCGCGCTAATATGAGATCCCTCTTTGGCTTTTTCAGGATTACCAGAAATAAAAGGTTTATCTTGTTCGGTATTTTTTTTATAACTTTCTTCCCCTTTATTTCTTATATAATAAACTATACTACCAATTACTAAAACTAATATTACCCAAACAACAGCACTCCAAAAACCACTACCCGTTTCCAGTAATCCTAACATTTCTTACATACCTCCTAACACTGTGCTGGTATACTTAAATTGCTCTATTAAAGACATTACCGCTGGATGGACTAAATTTTTTACTATTAGATCTGGAAATAATCCAAAAAATATTATAATACAAGATAAAACAGCCATAGCCAATACCATGCTGCGCGGTACTTCTTTAACCTCTTTAAATTGAGGTAATTTTGGTCCTAAAAAAGCACCATGAAATACCTTAACAAATGATGCTAAAGTTAAGATACTAACTACCATCGCTATTATGGAAAGCAAAGGATTAAATTTATATACAGATTCATAAATTAAAAGTTTTGAGGCAAAACCATTAAAGGGTGGAAGCCCAGCAATAGCTGCTGCTCCAATAATAAAGAAGATAGTAGTATATTTCATATAATGAGCTAACCCTCCCATTTTATCAAGGTTCCTAGTTCCTGTTCTGAAAAATAAGGCTCCAGCAGTTAAAAATAATAAACCTTTATACATAGCATGATTCATAATATGAAAGATACCACCTTCCATAGCGGTAATTCCATATCGTTGTAAAGCAGTAGGATTGGACAATACCGCTAATCCCACTCCTACTCCTAGAAGCATATATCCGGTCTGGGAAATAGCATGATAAGCCATTAACCTTTTTATGTCTTTTTGGATAATTGCCATGGTAACCCCAATAAACATGGATAAAAGACCAAATATAATAATTATCCACCCTACTGCTAAGGTATTTAAAGTAATATTATACAAAGAAAAAACTACTCTAAATATGGCATATAGACTGGCTTGACTGGCAGACACCAATATCATAGTAATAGGTGCTGGTGCTTCTGAATAAGCATCAGGAGTCCACATATGCATAGGTACTGCTCCTGCTTTCATAGCCAGCACAGACACTAAAATCCCTAAAGCAATTTTGTCTAATTGAGAATATTTTATAACACTGGCTATAGCTGCAATATTAAGAACATCGTACTCTCCGTAAAAAATACCAATAGCAAATAAGACCAGAAGAGCAGATATTGAACTAACTACCATATATTTAAAACCAGCTTCTACTGGTTCTCCTAAATCAGTTCCTCTATAACAAATTAAGGAAACTGAAGCCATAGAAGCAATCTCTAGGAAAACAAAGAAGTTAAATAGATCTCCGGTAAGCTCCATACCAAACATACTTACCGTTAAAAGTAATAATAAAGAATAATAACTATCCAATCCATCTTTTTTATCTATAAAAGCTAAAGAATATATTGCTCCCAGGAAGGAAACTAGGGCAGTAATTAAACCCATAAATATACCCATAGCATCTATCTGAAACATAATTCTAATGGGAAATTTTAAACCAGAAGGCAAAGTTAATAAAGGTGATTTTGCCCCAAAGACATAAATCTGCGGACCTACTGATAATATTTTTACTGCTAATATAATAGTTAAAATTAAACTTAGACCCAAAGCAAGGGTGGCAAAAATTCCGATAGCTTTTTTATTTATTTTTCCCACAACTGGTGTTAAAAAAGCAGCTAATAAAGGTACAGCCAGAATCAGAATTGGAGTATGGTTGAATAGATTCATCCTCTCAACCTCCTTACTTCATTTACCTCTATGCTTCCGTAATGTTTATAAATCATCATTGCCATAGATAGTATTAAAGCACTGGTAGCAACACCTATGACTATACTGGTAAGAGTTAAAGCTTGAGGAGTCGGTAGCACCATTGCTTGTCCAGAAGGTGCTTGAGTATAAATAGGAGCTACTGCCCCTTTTCTAAATCCTAAAGTAATCAAAAACAGATTTATCCCATTTTCAATTAAATTAATACCTATAGCTAACTTAATTAAATTTTTTTGAAACATAAGAATATAAATTCCGCATCCTATGTATATTATTACGGTAATATAAGGAAAATTACCTATCATTTTCTGCGTTCTCCTTCTTTTTAGTATATTCTGCTCCATCTGCCATTAATAAAACAATAATTCCTAAACCGGCAAAAACTTCTAATCCCACTGCGATATTCATAAGGGGGAGTACTCCTGCCGTATTCATATCTCCAGGATTAATTCCCGGTATAACCATATTGCCAAACCAGCTTCCACTATTAGCTAAAAAATTATAGAAAAAAGTAACTCCTAATCCTAAAAAAGCGACCGCTATAAACATCGTCAAACCAACGCTTTCTAATAAAACAAAATTATTTTTGTTTAAATATTTTTTTGTATTTTCTTTACCATAAGATATTAATAGTAAAGCAAAGGCAGAGGCTACTACCGCTCCACCCTGGAAACCCCCTCCTGGAGTAAGATGT
>JBGPSO010000074.1:0-7307 GCA_041490145.1 Atribacterota bacterium | reverse complement strand
CAAAACCTGGACATTTATAACACTCTTCTATAAAATAATCGATATGTTTTTCGGTTATTAAGGGGATATCACAAGTTGAGATTAATATTAATGGATCTTCTTTAAGGGGCAAAATTCCTGATTTCAAAGTATCAAAAATAGTTTGACCATCGGAAATGGTTAGATAGACTGAATCTTTAACTAATTTTTGCACTTCTTTTGGACCGGCTAATACAATTTTATTGGTGTATTTTGCTTTTTTTAAAGATTCTATAACGTAAAGAATCATAGGTTTACCGTGCGGGTAAGATCCAATTTCAATTAAAGCTTTATTTTCTATTCCGGTAAATTTTCTTAGGCTTATTTTGGTTTTCCCTCCCGCTAATAACAAGACATTTATTTTTTTTAGCATAACTTATTAATCCCAATCCCTTATAAAAGAATTAATTTAATTTTTCATTTTTATTATATAATAAAAACAATAACAAAACAAAAGGAGAGAAATATTTATGGAGGAAATATTCTTTAAATATAATATTTTTTTAACTGCCTGGGGGTGGGTAGGGTTGGCTGTTGATCGGAAAGGTTTAAGGGTTTTAGTTTTACCTGAGGAGAGGAAAGAAGATGTTCTTTTAAAAATAAAAGAGAAGTCAAGAGATAATAATATTAAAGAAGAAAATAGAGAATTTGAAAATTTAATTCAAAAGATTAAGGAATATTTTGCGGGCAAGAAAATTGATTTTTTAGATGGGCAGTTGAGTTTAGATAATTATACCAATTTTCAGAAGAAAGTTTTACAGACAGTTAGAAAAATTCCTTACGGTGAAACTAGATCTTACAAAGAAGTGGCAAAGGCAGCTGGCCATCCCCGCGCTTATCGGGCAGTAGGAAATACTATGAAGAATAATCCTTTACCCTTAATTATACCCTGTCATCGGGTAATAAAAAGCGATGGTACTTTGGGGGGGTTTTCTGGAAAAGAAGGAATTGTCTTGAAAAAGAGGATGATAGATTTAGAATCTGAAGGAAAATAAAGGGTTAAATAGAGAAAAATTTAAAAATTAAGAAGAGGTAGTTTTGTGCTACCTCTTCTTAATTAGATCAGTTTTTCAGGACCAAGTTCTTTTTTTAATTTACTTGCTGGGTTTATTGGCTAATTTGGTAATTGTTTTAGTATCCCCAATTACAATTAGAAAATCTCCAGATTTTATTACATCTTTTGCACTGGGTGAAATATTAAAGTTATGATCTCTTTTGATAGCTAAAACGTTTATTCCGTATTTAGTCCGCAGATCAAGCTCACTTAAAGTTTTATCCGCAAAATCGGGTAGGGCTTTAATCTCAATAATGCTATAATCAGGTTCTAGTTCTATATAATCTTCAATATTAGGAGTAATTAAACTCCGGGCAATTCTAATCCCCATATCTCTTTCGGGAAATACCACTTTATCTACGCCAATTTTTTCTAAGATCTTTCCATGAAGAGCATTTTGAGCTTTAGCAATAATATATTTTATCTTCATTTCTTTTAGCATAATAGCGGCCGAGATACTTGATTCTAAATTTGAACCAACACCCACAATTGCTACATCAAAGTTCTTTGCGCCCAGTTCAATTAGAGTCCTTTCATCGGAAATATTTGCCTGAACAGTTTCAGTTATTTTATTTTTTAGAGAGTTTACTCTTTCTGGATCGATATCTACACCCAGTACCTCAGACCCCAATTCTACTAAAGTGGTGGCTACTGCCGAACCAAACCTGCCCAAACCAAGAACTATAAATTGTTTCATAAAAAATCACTCCTTTTAAAAATTTACCAATTCTCCAATTTACCAATTTTCCAATTGGAAAATTGGGGAAATGGCAAATTGGTCAATTGAATTTTATCCTACTATAATTTTCTCTTCAGGATATTTAATTATTTCTGGTTTTCGTTTTTGAATTAATAATGATAAAGCAAGACCTAAAGGCCCGATTTTGCCGGCAAACATAGTGAAGATAATTATAATCTTACCAGCTATACTCAAAGATGGAGTAATACCTGTTGATAATCCCACTGTACCAAAAGCAGAAACTACTTCGAATAATGCTTTTATAAAATTTTCTCTTTCTATAAAGGATAAAAGTATAGTCATAGTAATAACTAAAATAAGACAAAGAGTAATTACGGTTAAAACCTTAGGAATTATCTCCGGTGATACTCTTCTTTTATAAAGATTTATTTCTTTTTTACCCGTTAAAGAGGACCAGACATAAAGTATGATTAAACCAAAAGTAGTAGTTTTAATCCCTCCCCCAGTTGAGCCAGGAGAGGCTCCTATAAACATCAATATAATAATTAAACCGAGAGTAGAATCCAACATACTACCAATGTGAATAGTATTAAATCCTGCTGTTCGTGAAGTAACTGATTGAAAGATTGAAGTATATATTTTATCTTTTAAACTAAGATTACCCAAAGTGTCTATATTTTTAAATTCCATTAAAAATATACTTATAGAGCCAAATAAAATAAGTATAATAGTGATAGTTAACACTAATTTTGTGTGCAGAGATAGAGGTTTTTTCTTATCAAATTGATAAAGTTCTAATAATACTAAGAAACCGATACCTCCCAAAATAATCAAAGTCATAATTGTTAAATTAATAATTAAACTTCCTTTATACTTCATTAAGTTATCAGAGAAGAGGGCAAATCCAGCATTACAAAATGCTGCGATAGAATGAAAGACTGCCAGATATAACGCCTGGATAGGGGAATAAATCCTTTGCCAGTAAAAGAATAGGATAGTTGCCCCTACACCTTCGATAACTACGGTAAATATCAAGATATATTTGGCTAAACGAACTAATCCTCCAATAGAAAATTGATTTAAGGCTTCCTGCATTATTATTCTTTCTCTTAAAGAAATTCTTTTTCCCACTAAAAAGGCAAACATAGTAGACATTGTCATTATGCCTAAACCGCCAATTTGAATGAGAATGAGGATAACCAAATGTCCAAAAGAAGAAAAATCTTTTCCGGTATCCAGGACAATTAATCCAGTATCACTGGTGGCAGAAGTAGCAGTGAAAAGGGCATTAATAAAACCAACAATGCTTCCATTGCTGGAAGCTGCAGGTAGGTTAAGAAGTAAAGCACCAGTGATAATTACTAAAAGATATCCTAATAATATTATCTGTGGTGGTGATAATCTTGATTCTTTAATTGCTGGGGTAGTGATAATAGTTGAAATGGTTAGTTATCCCTTTCTTATAAATTTTTAATCCTGAATATTACTATTTCTTCCAAAATTCTGGAATTACCAGAATTAAGACAGTATATAGTTCTAATCGACCTAATCACATACATACTTTTCCTGCTCCGATAATAATTATTTTCAAAAAAATTTACCCTTTTTCTTTCTCTAAAAAATATTTTATTTTGGGAAATTTTTATTAAACTAAAAAAAGAGAAACTATTTTATCTTTAGTTTCTCCATTATTGATGCTATATTTATAAATTTATTCCACCTCCAACGCTTACGAGGTGAGCTGACGGATTTGAGCTGAAAGGATTGCTCTACTTATTATTTAAATAAGATTCACCCCTGAATTTTGGTTCCCCCGTTTCTCCATTGGAGAATTCAGCGTAAAAAAGAACCATAGTCCCTTTTTATGTTAGAATTTTATACTGTTTTTGGCAATTTGTCAAACGCACCAGGTGCGTGGTTCAGGACATACTATACAATTTTTAATTTACCAGTAAACTTATTATTTAGATATAAATTATAAAAATTAGTAGAATAATTTCTAAAAATGGTTAATTTAGGGAATAATATTAAGTAGAAAAGATCTATTTATAAATTTAGCGGGAATTTCCCATCTGTTAAGGTGGGGATGAGAGCAAATTCTCGGTAAACCGGGATAGATAATAGTAACTGTTCCAGCAGATAAATATGAACCATCCCAGAGCTGGATAGTGGAGATGATAAAAGGAGCATCAATAAGATAAACTTGGTTAGGAGCGCCTTTCGACCAATTTTTGTAGATTTAATTAATTTTTTATTCTTGACAGCCATGATAGTTTGGAGTATAAATAAGTGTAGAAAAAAGTTGACCAAATTAGCATGAAAAAAGGGAAAATAGATATGCCAAACTATAATTTTGAATGTCAGGATTGTCAGGAAGCCTTTGAGGTTAGAGCAACTATTAAGGAGATGGAAGAAGGTAAGATATTCTGTATAAAATGCAACAGTAAAAATATTAAAAGGATTTTTAATGGTTTTGGATTTTGTTCCGGAAAATCTTCTTCTTCGATGAATTCAAGTTCCAGTTCCTGTAGCTCTTGTTCATCGGGTAGTTGCTCCACTTGTGGAGGATAGAAAAGAACGAAAAGTTATTAATATATAAAATATAAAAAGGTAATGGTTTAAAAAAGACTGTTACCTTTTTTATTTTTAAAAATAAAAAATATTTTTAAAAAGTTTGCAGGAATTTGAACTTTTGGTTATTTTGTACAGAAAATATTTATAAAATAATAGATAGCACAAATTAATATGGTATAATAAACAATACAAGCATTAATAATTGTCAAGAATAAAATCGAGTAAAAACATTTTACGAGGTAATCTAGATGATATCTCAAGAAAAAATCAAAGAAGTAATTGATAGAATAGTAAAAAATATTAATCCGGAAAAAATTATTTTATTCGGTTCTTATGCCTCTGGAAATCCAGGCGAAGATAGTGATCTGGATATATTAGTTATTAAAGAGATGAAAATGCCCAGATATAAAAGGAGCAGGGAAGTGAAAAAGCATTTAAGAGGTATGAAAATTCCCATTGATGTAATTGTCTATACTAAGAAAGAAGTAAAAGAATGGAAAGATACAAAAACTGCTTTTATCAGCCAGGCTATTAAGCAAGGAAAGGTATTATATGGACAAACGCAATGAATTAACCAAAGAATGGATACATAAAGCCGACCATGATCTAGGGATGGCTAAATTAGCACTCGAACATAAGATAGAGTATGCTGATTCAATATGTCTTCATTGTCAACAAGCGGTTGAGAAATATCTAAAAGCATATCTGGTGTATTTAAACATTGTTTTCAAAAAGACCCATAGTTTATCCTATCTTTTAGATCTCATTAATGAAGTAGATAAAGTTTCTGATAAAATGTATTCAAGGACAGAAATTTTAGAAAGTTACGCAGTAGAAATGCGCTATCCTGATGATTGGTATGAACCGACCGAAAAGGAAGCAAGGGAAGCCTATTCTATAGCTATGAAAATAAGGGAATATATTTTAAAAAGAATAGACTGTGGAGATTAATCCTTATTTAAAATTTAATAATTTTTTTAAGTAAATTAAAGGTAATGGTTTTAGTAAAGATAAGCCGTTACCTTTTTTATTTTTAAAAATAAAAAATATTTTTAAAAAGTTTGCAGGAATTTAGGTTTGGTTTGGAGAATAATTATTTAGTTAGTTGGTTAATTGATTACCTGATTAGTTAGTTAATTGATTAATATTAAACCAGTTAACTATTAAACCAGCTAACCAGCTAACTAATTTTATAGGCAATATGAAAACTGGAATTCATTATGGCTAATAAAAAAGGGGGTAAGGTGAATGTCGGTTATGAAGATAAAATATATTTTTAGGATTGAATTATGGTTATTTGTATTGATCTGTTTAATGGTCTTCTCTGCAGTAGGTCAGGGAGAGGAATTAGCACCGGATTCAGAATATTTACAAAAAATTGCTCTAGGTAAAGATATTCTAGAAAAAAATCTCTTTCAAGAGACTAATTTTTTCGTTCCTCAGGACGAGAAAGTAGTTACTTGGTTCAGCTTTTCTTATGATTCAACGGAAAAATTTATCCTGAGGTGGGAATGGATTACCCCTCAAGGGACATTGTATCATCGAGGAGAATTGGAGATGGAAGCCGGCAGTTATACTAATTATCGTACCTGGTACTGGATAAAGATTAAGGAGGGGTATGCCTCTAAATTGCCTGGAGAGTGGAAGATAAGAGTATACATTAACGGTATTTTTTTAGGGGAGAGGAACTTTTTTATTGTAGGATCCCTTTAAATTAAAATTCTGATAATCTGACCATATTTATATTATTTAAAAAATTAAAAGTAAAAAATTACAAAATTTATGAAAAGAAATTTAAACCTATTGCTGATTAATCCCTGGATTTATGATTTCACTGCTTATGATTTTTGGTCCAAACCATTAGGGTTACTTTATATCGCCAGTATTTTAAGAGAACAAAAATATATAGTAAATTATATAGATTGTATGGATCGTTATAATCCAAAAATATTAAAATTACAGCAGAGAGAATTTCCCAAAAAGGATGAGTTTGGACGAGGAGTTTTCTATAAAGAGGAGATAAAAAAACCTGAAATTTTAAAAGATATACCCCGCCGTTTCAGCAGATATGGAATTACGGAAGATATTTTTTTAAAGGAATTAGAGAAGATATCCCAGCCCCAGGCAGTTTTAATTACTTCAATTATGACTTACTGGTACCCCGGGGTGTTCAAGGTGATAGAGATAATTAGAGAGATTTTTCCTCAAGTTCCTATAATCTTAGGTGGGATTTATACTACTTTATGTTATGAACATGCCTGTAAATTTTCAGGAGCTGATTACCTAATAAAAGGGGATGATATAAAATATTTACTGCAAATATTAGAAGATATTACTGGAAATAAATCCGATTATACTAAATATGAAAAAGGACTGAACTATTTCCCTTATCCGGCCTGGGATCTCTATCCTAATCTTGATTATATCTGTATTTTATCTTCTCGGGGTTGTCCTTTCCGCTGTAGCTATTGTGCTTCTTTTAGAATAAACCCGAAGTTAGAATTTAGAAATCCAGCTAGAGTAGTTAAAGAGATGACCTACTGGAATAAAGAAAAGAGAGTAAAAGACTTTGTATTTTATGATGATGCCTTGTTGATAAATCCGAAAGATAATTTTTTGGTTATATTGGATGGATTGATTTATAAAAAGATTAAAGCTCAGCTTCATACTCCTAATGGGATTCACGCCCGAATGATTAATGAAGAAATTGCCAGTAAGATGTATCAGGCGGGAGTAGAGACTATCAGGTTAGGTTTTGAGACTGTAGATTCCCTAACCCAGTCAGAGACCGGGGGGAAGATAACTAATCCTGAATTTAAAAAAGCAGTAGATTGTCTTTTAAAAGCAGGATTTGAAACCTCCCAAATTGGAGCTTATCTTTTAATAGGATTACCCGGGCAAGATATTAAGCAGATTATAGATTCTATCCGTTTTGTAATAGATTGTGGTGCTCATCCTCGT